>JBBTUM010000157.1:0-8320 GCA_038063795.1 Patescibacteria group bacterium
GAGGTTCACCTCGAAGAGGTTCAGTCCCTTCGACATGAGAAAGAGCACGTACGTCGACATCGTAAAGGAAGTCCCGAAGCGTACAACGAGTGTAAAGAACAGATACTGCCTAATGGTTTGCTTGACCATTGTTTCTCCTGTTTGTTATCGACCTTTGGGTGATCCACGACAGGGCGAACTGCATTAAAAAAGCGTCCCAGCCTGTCTGGCCGAGACGCTCTTTATCTATTGAAGAAGAAAAATTACCTCATGTTTCGATAAAAACCGCCTTGGCCAGACACAGCGCACGAGAACCCGAGATAGATGCTATCTACCCAGGCCCCGGTGAACGATTTCATCTGGTGGCGATTATTATTTTCCATACTATTATGAACGTACCGTGATTTGAAAATGCCGTCAAGCGCCTCCGCGCGCGACTCCCGCCTGACTTCGTCATTGCGGGCGGGACTGGGACGGCTGTACGGTCACCAGCTCCTGCCGCCGCCTCCTCCGAATCCTCCGCCGGAAAATCCACCGCCTCCTCGCGACGATGGCGCGGAGCTCATGACAGAGCCGGCCTGTGTTTTGAGATCCGAGAGACTGCTCACAAAGACGACCGAATTGAAATGCGCGCCGTAGCTGCCCTGGTACCACCCCGGCTCGATCGTATAAAGATCCTGGAACTGCGCCGCCCACTCCTTCTCGACGCCCAAGACGATCGCGAAGGGTAAGAATTTTTCGAATGTCTCCGGCTTCTTCTCGGGCGCGTTGTGGAACTTCAGACGGTCCCTCTCGGTCACATGCAAGAATTCACGGAAACCGAGGATGTGCTCCTTAGCGAGAACCCCTTGATACGTACGCTGCGGCATTGCCCAGCCAAAGACTGCGATGATGGCCGCCGTAGTGAAAAAAACCATCAAAAGAAATGGGTTCTCCCAGCTGCCGCCCACTACGAAGCCTGCCTGCGCGACGACAAAGGCTATGCCACCATAGAACGCCCGTACCCACTGAGGCTTCCTGGTGAAATAACCACGCCTCACGGCTGCGCCATAGATGAGGCCCTTGATCTTTTGTAAATCCTTTGCGAACTTGTCTTTGAGCATCGAAAGACGTACCTCCTTCAATGCGCCCGCTTCACTCGTCGCGGTACCATGCGTCTCAAAAAGCGCGCGTATGAGCTCGCGATCAAAATCAGGCACGCTCTCATCTGCCGGTTTCAGCTGATAAAAAATATAATCTGTCTTGTCCTTTCCGAGCTTCGGCACGGTTTCTTGCCTGATCTTGAGATAGCCCTGTATCGCGAGAGAGATAAGATCTCCGGCTATGTCCTTGTTCTCGACCCGTTCATCATAGACCGTACCTACCTCGGACGGCGTGAGCCCTTCGGGCGGATCATACTCGGCGATGATCGTGCCTCGCCCCCGAGGATCCCTACCGCGCGTGTACCACAGGTACCACATGATGAGGAAGGCGAGGATCGGGATCACCATGATCCAGTTGTCCGCGATAAAATACCAGATGGATCTCGCAGGCGTCGGCCGAGATACCAGTTCACTCGGGAATCCGATGTTGACCGTGACTCCTTCGCGGGGAAGGAGCATACCATCTGAGAGGACGACGCCCGCGGTCTGGCCAGAAGGCGCTGGAACGCTCAAGGTCACGCACGCCTGAGTGCTGCCGAAGCTGCCACGGTAGCACGCAGCGTCCAGCGAATCCACTGAAATGGGAGCTGGCAGGACGACGCCGCCATTGACACGATTGATCGGTACATTCCATTCATTGCCGGTCATGTTCCAAACAAGCTGCGCGCTGCCCTCGCTGAACATGAGCGCCCGGTCAACGGTATAGTTGATCACATAGGTATTCACGCCGGTGACCGTCGTATCGGGGTCACCTATCTTGATACGAAGCGCCGAACGCGCTCTGCTGGTCTCGAAGGGAATGAGCAGATCATATTCATACCGCACGCTGATATCGCGCACCCGCAGCTTGAACGTCCCGAACGATGTCTTGTAGGAGATCGGGATATCGCGGTAAATGCCGTGGCGTGATTCGCTCCCGAAGTCATACAGGATCACCTCAGAGACATCAACTGAACCATCGGCCTGAATGTCAAGATGTACGTTGAAATCCGTGATGCGTTCCTGCGCCACTGCGACAGAAAAGAATCCGCAGCCTGCGATGACGAGAAGCGCTACAAACAACCGTTTCATCCCGTTACAAATCCCACATTACGCTTTAGTACCATATATACAGATTATGACATAAAACCGAATGTATACAATTAATATATGTCGAGCGGGATTTGTAACGGGATTCATAGTATTAGTATAGCTGAAATAAACTGAGCGCATACTACTCAAGAGATTATTCCCTGAGCCCATCGAAGGGTAATCTTCTTTAGTAACGACAGGAGTAGCCCTTCGACTCCCCCTCGACTATCGCTCGGGATTCGCTCAGAGGATAATTCTGTGTGACTAACCGCGTAATTTTTTTACGAACTCGATCGCCTCTTCCTTTGTCGTGACCTTCCCATCAAGATACGCCTCCTGCACCGCGCGGAGCGCATCGCCCATCGACTTCCCGGGCTTGAAGCCGAGCGGCAGGAGGTCCCTGCCCTGTAAGATATCTTTCGGCTTCTCCTTCGCGACTGAAAGATCAGAAGCGCGACGCAGTAACTCATCCCTATCGAGTTTCCCCCCTGACGGGCTGTCCGACTTGCTCACGGCGACCAATTCTTCAAGTGTTGCCGGATGCAATCGCTTCGCGAGGCGCTTCACGGCGCTGTCCGACAGCTCCGTTGTCGTGAGCATGGTCATGTGCTCCGCAACGATCGGCAGCACGCGATCCACGATAGCCTGCGGCACGTTCATTGACTTGAGCAAACTTTTTGCGTACGGAATGCCTGCGTCTGAGTGGCCATGATGGGTAATGCGTCCATCCTCGCCGAGTCCCTTCGTATATGGTTTGCCCAGGTCATGGCACAGGGCGCCGAAGATAACGATGAGCTTCTCGTCATCGGTCAACTCTGTGCCCGCGACCGAAGCCGCAGCAGCATCGACCGTCATTTTCGTATGCGTCCAGACATCGCCTTCCGGATGATACCCCGGATCCTGCTCCGCGCCTTCGAGCGCCTGCAGCTCAGGATGTAGCTTCTCGATAATGCCAAGCTCGTGAGCAGCCTCCATGCCGACGCTCGGTTTTTTTGATCTAAGTAACAACTTCATCCACTCCTCACCCACGCGTTCTCTCGGAAGTTCTGACAGAGCGACTCCCTTGCACAGCTCGATCGTGTCGTCCTCCACATCGAACCCAAGCTGCGCGGCGAAACGGGCTGCGCGCAGTGGGCGCAGGGGGTCTTGGACGAACGTCGTGCGGTCCACAGCGCGAAGGACCTTAAATTTCATATCCGTGAACCCCCCGTGTTTATCGGTCATCTCCCCCGTCAGCGGGTCCAAAAGCATTGCGTTCACGGTAAAATCTCGGCGTCGCGACGCTTCCTCGACGCTCATCGAGGGATCAGGGATGGTTTTGAAACCTTTGTGCCCCGGCCCGACCTTCACATCCCTCCGCGGCAGCGACACATCAATGAATTCATTCGCGACCTTGAGCTTGATGACCTCGAATTGCTTGCCTACCTCATTTGCCGCACCGAAATTTCCCAGCAGCTCCGTGAGCCTGCCGGGTTCGATGCCATACACCTCGATGTCAACGTCATTCGGTATGATGTCGTAACCCATGCGCTGCATCGCGACATCGCGTGCATATCCACCAACGATATACGCCATACCTCCCTCCGCTTTCACTGCCTCCGCGATAGCGATCGCCTTCTCGAGTACTTCTTTTTTCTCCGGATCCGTCTCCCGATCTCTCTGCTGGTAGAGGTTCGGGCCATTTTCAAGATTCGCCTGCTCATTCGAGCGATCTTTCATAAGGCGCTTCGTATCGTCTGGTAGATGCTCAAATCTCTTTCTGCGCGCGTCATCCTCTACGGTAGGGCGGTCGAATGAGTGGGTCATAGTCTACAAGTGTTCAGGGGCGGCAAAATATTTCTGTTTCAAAAATGCGGTAAAAAGCTTCATCTCCTCTCGCGATACCCGAAGACGCTCGGCAAGTTCTGTTCGTCCTGCATCAGTCATCTCTTCAGTCGCCTGATCGCGCTCCGGTGAACCAACATATATCCTGAACGCCCCTGCTCCGCCACTGAGCTCGATAGTGGGTATAGCCGATGGATCCGCATCGGTGCGCAGTGCACGATATTCTTCGATCAGTCTCTCCATACGGTCACGAAGCTGATCATTTGCTATGCGCCATGTTTTGAATGCGTCGCTCTCTCCGCTTTCATCGTAGAGCTCACACAACTCTCGCCATTCCGCCATATGCTCTCCATCACGGATCTGCTTCATCGTGAGTCCGTGTTTCTCGCAGACACGCTTCTCGAGTTCAGCTTGATCATTGTACCGCTCTTTGGGCTCGTTCACCGCTTCGATAGCCACCCACGGCGCAGCATATCCGTGGTCCAGGTGCCCTTCGCACGAAGCGGAGGTTGGGAATTTATGAAGATTCAAAGCTACCACGGACTCGATGATGCCGGAATCCATCTCTCCGCCGACCTTATCCTTGCGTTTGGCGACTTTCTCGATCTTGCTCCGCCACTCCAGTTCCTTCGGAGACAACGCTTCTGGCTGTTCTGGATTCATAGATGAAGCCTACTAAAAAAGTCTCATCGGAGCAATGGCAATGACACTCCAAAAAAAAAGCATAAACAGAGAGACTCTCCTCCGATATATCTGAGGCAATGCGAAAACCCGTCCATAATGAAACAGCGCTAAGCCGGACGGGCTTTTTACATTTAAAAAATAGAGCCTTGCACTACTCGAACGATAGAAACGCCATCACAGCTGGAACGGTCGCGATTCGAGCGGTGGCGGATTCTGCGCGATAGGACCGACCTCTACGAGCGTTCTTTCAACCGGCCGCATATGTTTACGCGCGATATACTCTTCAGCAAGCTCGGCGATCTCGCGACGAGATATCGTATACGTCTCACGGCCTACCTGGACGTTGAATTGCAGCACCGCGGTGCGTTCGGCAAGTCTCGCAGGACCATGTATCTCTGGCGCGGCAGCGATACCAGCGATCTCCACGCGCACGCGCGTATCCGGCCCGATGGAAGGCAAGCGATCTCTGCCAGTGACACGCATGAGCAATTGCTGCAAGGCTTCACGATCACGCACTACGTTCACCAGATCAACGTCACGGCGCACGAACGCGCGGTCATGCTGCAGACGAGTGTGCATCCGCGCATAGCGATCAAGTACATACGCGAGGCCCTCAACGCGCTGCGGCAGTGGTAGATCACCCTGGAACCCCAGCTCCACTCGCTGGCGTACTGCGCCCTTGTTCCCCTGGCGCGCTCCCTCAACATACGCCTCGGCAATGTCTCTCGCGTGCTCATCACCGCCATACCCCTTCGCCACATCACGTCCCCGTATGTCGTCATGGATCACCTCCCTATCACGGCGCACTCCTCGTCCGCGACGACGATACGCTCGACGCTCCGCCGAGGTCAGCTCTTGAGCTTCCTGCTCGGGAGTCACGAAGTGAACGAACATTCTGCCGCTCCGGTGGCGCATGCGTCGGTCAAGCCTCTGCATGATGAATGCTGCTGCACCAAGCAGCAGCGGCACTGGCAATACCAGCACCCCCGTTCGCTCGTCCGCAGCGATACTCACCGCGACCTTGCGCTTCGACCCTACGATCTCATCCAGACGCTCTCGCGCATCCTCCTTCGTGATGCCTCCGTCGTTATACTGACGGATGAGCTCGAGCAGGGCCTTCTCCTGAGGATCGCTCTCAGACCCGATATGCAAACTATATGCGTCTTCAAGTAGCTGCTCTCGCTCCCTATCCGCGAACTGCAGCTCCCCGAGGCCACGGTAGTTCATCTCATCCGCTTCAACGCCGCGGGCATCGAACAACTTCTGAATGACATGGGCGGCGTTCTCGGCGCGGAGTTCCGAGAGCTTCTGATTCCTTGGGTCATGCCGCCCGACCGAGTCCTGCGCTTCAGGAGACGCGAAGCCGTCTATCGCAACTTCGGTGATATGCGTGCGGTTATGTGCAGCCATGTCCTCCTCAACCTGCTCCTTAAAAAAGGAAAAACCCGTGACCGTAGGCAGTATCCTCTCGAGAAGCTCGCGCGCGTTCTGTTCCATCTCCTGCTCCATTGCGGCCTTATCTTCAGGCGAAGCCTTTTTGAAATCCTGCGCGTATTCATAGGGTATATCGACTGAGAAGACGAATGGTTTCTCGTCGTCGCCAGACATGAATCGCCCCGGCCAGGTATCCTGCTTGTAGGGGAACTTGAAGCTCAGTGACACCGGCTCCGCGAACATCTTTCCGAGGTCCGCGAGCGACTCGGGCATATGTATATTGTGACGAAGAAAGATCCCTTCTCGATCGTTCTCGACGCCGACATACTGCTCGCCAAGCACGATACGCGCGGTATCGAGCTCGCGATTGATCTTTTCGATGGTCGTGTACGGCGCCTTCTCATCATCGACCTCCTCGACGCGGCTGGTCCCTTTGCCAGACGTCGTGTCAGCGGGCTTTTCTCCTGCCAGCGCTGAGCTGACAGCGGTGATCTCAGCGGCAGTAATGACCGCAAGCATTGACGCCTTCATCGATGCAGGAAGCGCCCGCAGTCTGCTGAGGAGCGTTGTCGACGACACCGGAGCTTCTCGTGATGCTGCAGCCGCGACAGCATCGACGGTAGCCGCAAGTTCATTCGCATCAATCGATTCAGGATCATCGTGATTCTGAAAACGATCGTGCGCACTGCGAAACGCATCAGTTGCGCTCGGTAAGGACTCCTTCAGATCCAGCAGGTATTCCTGCGCCTGTCGCATGACGGCGAGGCCCGTCTCCAGCAGCTCCTCTTGCTCAACACCCGATGCTCTCTGCAATGGTTGTTCGAATGATTTCATATATTTCACTTTCATTCATCTTCGCATATCTCCTCCGATTAATCAATAAACTCTCTTGGTTTCGGCTGTAAAAACACCCTTCACGAAACGCCAAAAAAGCCCGTTCGGAACGCAGCGATGCGCCGGACGGGCTTTTTACATTCCTCGCGAATTGGTATCAGTAGCACACCCTGCCCGGACCGTCCGCTATCGTGCCACACGTGAGGCCCGACGGACACTCGCTATCGCTTGCACAGCGTATCTCGCAGCTCGCGAATTGAGGGCCTTGCGAACCGGCAATCCCATAATATCCGAGGCACGGAACCCCCGGATCACAATCGCTATCGAGTCTGCATGAGCGGTGAAGTTTCGTAACGGTCGGCTGTCCTGTCTTTGGCGGCTCCGGGAGCGTGACGATACCGCTAGATTGTTCACGAATGACCGTGCCGCTCTCATTGGCGCGATAGACATACACGTTTCCTTTCAACTGAAGGCGTATCTCATACCCTGGCATGATGACCTGTGCACACATCTCCTCCGGTTTTGCCAAGCCAAGACATGAGTCGGGCCATGCCTTTTCGGTAACCTCGAGGAGCTCAAAATCTTGCGCATTGAAACCGTGGATACGTGCGGCATAGACCCTTGCAGCAACGACCGCCTGGGACTCCGGTTGGGTGTTCGTGTCCCCAGGCACAGACGGCGTAGTCGAAGCGACCTCCGGGTCTGCCGGCTCTTGGTTCACGTTACGAGATTCCCGGAAGGCTTTGAAATATTCAGTCGATGGCAGCACGCGCGGCTGCATCACATAGTTAAAAATAACTAAGGTCATAACCGCAAGTGTTGCGATGATGATGGTAATAAGCATGTATGTTTTCATATCGTCGTATGACGGGTTGAATGATAAATACTTTCGATCAGGTGAGGTAGGCTACTATTCTTTTGACTTCGCTCACGTCGAACGTCGGATACCGATACTTCTTCGCTTCTTTCTTGAGCCATCGATCGAACGCGAGCACCCACTCGACTTCCTTCTCCTTCACCGAGTCAGGATATGTGTGAGCATCATCCCACAGCCCGCGCGTGAAAACGATCTTTCGGATTCGCTTCGGGTCATCGATCGTCAGGAACAGCGGGCGCACCGTTCTGTCTCTGCCGTAATCGCGATGCACCAGATGCGGCAGGATCGCGATCCCTTCGACAATGCAGGATCCCCACGCGTCGTCTGCGTTCAAAAACGCCGCAACACCCTTCCACACTTCAGTGCTTTCCTTGTTCTCATGGGCAACGACTTGCTCTGCCGTGTGCGTGGTCAAGTACTCCACTGCGGTAAATTTCTTGAAATAAAAAATGTGCGGATACTGCTTCGCGTCGAC
>JBBTUM010000158.1:0-5803 GCA_038063795.1 Patescibacteria group bacterium
CTGCGATGATAGGCTCCCAACCGTGGGCCGCGAGCATCTCCTTGTACCGTACGACATCATGGCCGTACATCGTCTCACCGCGCTGACCGAGCCGGTTCACATCGATGATGCCGACGAGATTGTTCAATTTGTAATGCGCAGCTGCGTTGATGGCCTCCCAGACAGCGCCCTCCGCCATCTCGCTGTCGCCGAGGAGCACGAAGGTCCGATACGGAAGTTTCGTCAGATACTTCGCTGCAAGCGCCATACCGACGCCGATCGAAAGTCCCTGGCCCAAGGAGCCCGTGGCCGCTTCTGTGTACTTGAATCGCATGGTCGGGTGTCCCTCCAGGCGACTCTTGAACTGACGCATGGTCGCAAGGTCGCGCTCCGCAACCGCTCCAGCTGCCGCCCACAGCGCGTAGAAGAGGGGCGACGCGTGTCCTTTTGAAAAAATGAGGCGGTCATTATTCGGGTACAGAGGCCGCTTCAGGTCATAATGAAAAAATCCTCCGAACATGAGAACCGTCATGATATCCGTTGCAGACAAAGACGAGGTCAGATGGCCCGATCCTGCCGCCGTCGTCGACAGCAGGCTGTAATAACGGATGAGTCGAGAAAGCTTACCGAGGTGCTGTTCGGCTGATCTTTTTTTGCTCTTGTATGGCGTGAAAAGCATAAGGGAAGGTAGAGCAATTGTAGCAAGGATGGGCACCCTGCACAAATACGAGAGCGGCAAGGGACAGCGTGTACCAATCTGCTATACTGAAGCTAGTATGGAACTGCCTTCTCGGATCGAACGGCGGTATGTCCGCATCATCGCGCTTGCGACGATGCTCATTATTTTTTTACCGCTCTTCGTCTACCCGCAATCGCTCTTCCCCTACGTCTTCCCCCGCACCATCGTCTTCCGCGTTCTCGTGGAGATCGCTGGCGCTGCATATCTGCTGCTCGCGCTGCGACAACCGATGTTCCGCCCGCGAAGCTCACCGCTCCTGTGGTCGCTCCTGGCCTTCGTGGTCGCGATGGCGCTCTCGGTCGTCGGTGGCGTCGAATGGTACCGGAGCTTCTGGGGATCCATCGAACGAAGCGAGGGCCTCATCACCTGGCTGCATTTCCTCGTGTTCTTCGTCGTCGTGACCGGCGTCTTTCGGGAACGTCGCGACTGGCGGCCCCTCTTCACGGGGATGCTCATCGCAGGATGGCTGCAGATCCTCTACGCGGCCGCGCAATACTTCCAGCTGCCCTTCACGGTGCTGACGACAGAGTCCCGTCTCAATGGGACCATCGGAAATCCCAGCTTCTTCGCAGCCTACCTCTACTGCATCATCTTCGTCGCTGCATGGACGATCCTCGAGGGCACCTCACGCCTTCGCGCGGCCGCTTCCTGGCCGCTCATTTTCGCCTCACTATTTTTCATATGGCAGTCACAGACACGGGGCGCTATCCTTGGCATCGGTCTCGGCATCGTGATCTTTGCGGGACGCCGAATATGGCGCTCCGGAAAAGCCAAGCACCGCACCGCCTTCGTCGCTGCCGTCATGACAGCCGCTCTCTGCTTCGTCTTCCTGGTATCGCAGCAACATGCTCCCTGGGTCCTCCGAAACCCCACGCTCGTGCGACTCGCCTCCCTCTCTCTCGCGGATACCTCATCGCAGAACCGTCTCTTCGTCTGGAAAGCAGGACTCAAAGGGTTTCAGGACCGGCCGTTCGTCGGCTGGGGAGTGGAGAACTTCCAGGCTGCTTTTAATACGCATTTCGATCCGGCGATCACGGAAGATATCGGATCGAGACCGTGGTATGATCGCGCCCACAATGTCGCGATCGAGGTTCTGACAACGACCGGTATCCTCGGCTTCCTCTCCTATGCCGCGATCTATCTTGCAGCATGGCTGCTCCTTCGCAGGGCGAGAAAAAAAGGGACGATCACCGATACACAGCATGCCTTCGGTATCGCCTACGGTATCGCCTACCTGTTCCAGAATCTCCTTGTATTCGACACCTTGAATTCGTATCTGATGCTCGTTCTCATCCTCGCCTATCTATCCCTCTTGCCCGTAGCCGATCGGGAGAACACAATAGACGACACGTCGTCGAAGCGCTCGCTGCCGCTCGCGCTCCGAGCCATCGTCGTCATGATAACTCTTCTCACGCTCTACGTCGTGAATATCCGGCCCTCGCTCGCGAACATGCACGTCGTCCGAGCCGTCACGACCTTCAAGAACGATCCTGCCGGGATGCAGCGCGAGTTCGAAAAGGCATTTCGCTATTCCCCGCCCGCACAGCAAGAGCTCCGCTTCATCCTCATCCAGCATACTCGAAATCTGGTGAACGAAATTGGCCTCACCGAGACGACATTTCCGCTCGTCACCTACGCGATTACGGAGAGCGAAAAAGCGGTCGTGGCCTCACCCTATACCCTCCAGAACCATCTCGTCCTTGCCGAGATGTACCTCCTGGCAAGTAGGATAAACCCCGCCTACCTGCTGGAGGCCGAGCGCGTGACCTTAGAAGCGCTCGAGCGGTCGCCGAAACGCTTTCAGAGTTACTCCATGCTCGGCCGTCTCGCTATGGATCAACGTGATTTCAAACGCGGGATCGAATACCTGCAGAAAGCAGTCGACCTGAACGAATCATTCGCCGAGGCCCACTGGAACCTCGCGATCGCCTATATCTTGAGCGGCCAGCGCGACGCAGGCCACGTCGAGCTCGACCGGGCCCATGAGCTGGGTTTCAGCCTTTTCAGGGCCGACAACATCCAGCGGCTTCTCGCCGCCTACCAGGATGCGAAAGACATCGAGGGCGCGCTGCAGTGGCTCGAAACCGTGCGGGACCGCTTCCCCGATGACAAACAATATCAAGAATATTACGAGGGCCTCTCGCGCGTACGCGCAGAGCTCGATGCAGAGGAACGCTAAACGGGTTTCGTTCGTGGCTTCTTCTCTGCATCGTCAGGCTTCTCTCGTCTCAACTTTTCGATCAGCTGGCGCATTTCGAGAACCCCGAAGGTAAAAAAGATGATCGCCAAAGTGTCAAACGCATGGCTGACAGCTTCGTGAAAAGGTACGACGCGTGCAGCATGCAGAATGTCTAGGAAAAACTTGATGGCCAGAATGATCGCCGCAATGAGAAAAAACTTGTAGCTCGCATCAAAACCATGCTCGACATGCCACACGATACCGAAAAGCATCACAATGCTCACAAGCGCCAGAAGGAGGTTGAAATAGGTCAGATACCAGTTGATGAGGTCCATAGTGTTAGTATAGCAGATTAGCGGACCATGCCGCTCCCGAGCAGGTCCTCATCATTGATCTGATACGGATCGCGGCGCAGACGACGATATTCCCACCCGAGCGCCGCTGAAAAGAGCAGAAGGGCCGCAGCGAGAAGACTCATCGCTCTCTGCAGGCCGAGGGAAGCATCGCTCGCGGCTAATGTGAGGATGGGCAGGTCGATCACCGGATACGATTTGACCTCAAAAATCTCCGTGCTGGTCACTGTGTCACCGTGGGACTGCACGGTCACTTCCAGGAGATAGGTACCAGGCTTGAGCGGCGTCGACGATACGACCCGGCTCTGATTGATAACGCCAGTCGTCACCTCTTGTTCCTTCTCCTCCGTGAAGATAACGTCACCGTCTAGATTAATAACCTTGTAAGTAACTAAGAGGGTCTCAGTAAAGCCGGGGTGCAGGCTTTGGACTTCTGTCTGGACATCGACGAAGCCGTTCTTCGAGATACTGTCAGGCTCGCTCAGCACTATGACATTGATAGCATAGTGGTGAGCGCCTTTCGTACTCCCTGGCGCCACGGGAGTCTCCTCCTCAGGCGGTATAGCTGTTCCGGCACCCTCGTCAGGCGTCTCAGTGGGGCCCACTCCACCGGGGCCAGGCTCAGTCTGTGGTGGTTCTGGCACAGGGGGCGGAGGAATACCGACCGACTCAGCGACGCTGAACGCTGCGGTCGATGTGCCGGTCACGAGGTTATCCTCAGGACTCATCGCCACCACGTCTATCGTATGCTCCCCGATCTCAAGCGGCACGGAGACAGTCCATTGCCACTTTCCCTCTGCGTCAGCCGCAGTCGTTCCATGGTGCGGTGATGAATTCAACGTCAGGAGAATGAGGGCGTTCCGTACGTTCGTCGTACCCTGGAATGTCGGTCGGCGAAAATCAACGATGTTCTCGGCACGATTGCTCTTGATCTTAATCTTCTTCTTGGTGACAAAGTCATACACCTCCTCTATCACCACATACGCGCGGTCTTGGATCCGGTGTTTCGGAATCAGTAGATCCTGGAGCGTTTTTTTTACTGGCGGTGGCGGTGGTGACCCCCCACCCTGCGTGCCCTGTGAACCAGGCTGTCCTGTGCCACTGGATGTCAGCGTGACAAATGAGACCACGGCCCCATAGCCGGTACCGGAACCATTCGACGCATAAGCACGAGCGTAATACGTCGTGGCCTCTGAAAGACCGGTCATCTCCGTCGTAAACAAACCGGTACCAGTGATCGTGGCAGTGAAGACGGTGTTAGAGAGCGTCGGGTTCGTCGAGGTAGCGACAACACTTCCCCGCACCGTCACCGTATCCCCGCCGTCAGAAACGACCGTCCCATGGCCGGTGGCGCTCGTCGTCGTGATCGCGTCCACAGCCTCGGTCGTCACATTCGGCGGATTGGCGCAGACATTACTGCCGTTGATGCAGGCTGTATCGCCCGCGGCGCAGATCCTCATACACACGATCTGGCTGCTCTGCGCAAGGCTCTGGTACACGCCCGGGCCGATGACGAAAAAATATGAGATGGTGCTCAGTATCAGAAAAAAAGAGTTCGCTATCACGATGCCGCGGAGCAGCCGAAAACGCTGCGAAGTTCTGCGATGCGCCCATGCTCTTCCTGGCAGCAGCTCATGCATACTATGACGCGGTTAAGACGACGGTGGTGGTATAGATCTGGACCGTCGGGCTGGAGGGGAAGAACTGCTCGAGCGCCAGGTCCGTGAGCCAGTAGACGCCCGTGCCGTTGCCGGCCGTCGCGATGACCAGAGGAATGCTCGTGACCGAGGCACTGAAACACAGGTTCGGCTGCTTCGTGACCCCGGTCAGGCTTCCGCTCTCGGCATAGAGGTTCGCGTTGTTGGGGAACGAACACATCTTGCCAAGATTGCCGTCCAAACCCGTGCCGTCATAGTCCAGCTGGTTGTGATGGCCGCCAGGCGCTCCATTGTTCTCCTGTGCCCAGTCCTGTGAAGCCATCGACAGCGTCCAGCCAGGCGGACTCCCGCGGTCATCGCTCACCTTGAGCGCTCCGAGGGCTGACATGGTGGCGGTCTGACTCGTGAAGATATAGGTCAGCGCGGCATTGAAACTGTTTGACGAAGAAGCCGTGAGTGTGAGTGAACCTGTTCCTACCGCGGTAATGGCAAATGTTGGAGCTGCCACCACGGCATTTCCACCAAGCAATGCCGTTGATGGAATAGTAGCAGTAATGGTTTCTGTTGCCGTAATGTTGTATCCAGCTTGAGCAGTTAGGGTGATCGTAACCACTGTGGAGCTCGTTCTGACCACTGCCCCCACCACCTCTTTAGCTTTTACTTCCGCATCCCAACCAGTTCCTTCGGCTTGCGCCGAGTCTATTCCATTTATAATATTCTGCCTTTGCGCGTCAAATGTTGCTCCCGCGGCCACCCAAGTATCATTTGTTAAGGTAAGGATAATTGTCTTCCCGCCAGTAACAATATCTGCCTCGGTGATACTTGCCGTAGCGGTTCCCGTGAGAGCGGCACTAACTGGAAGTTGCGTAATCGCGAGATAGACGGCCGCCACGTC
>JBBTUM010000159.1:0-3813 GCA_038063795.1 Patescibacteria group bacterium
CGGGTTGTCACGATCGAGATTACTCGACGTGACAACCCGCATATAGCTACTTTTGAACTACGTCTGTGAGGACGCAGTCTCCTCCTCGACTGAGCCATCGTCCTCGACGGACTCGGAGGGAGCCTTCGCTCCTTCGCTCACATCCATGTGAGAGGCAGAGGCCGTCTGAACGGCCGTCGCATCCGCGACCGCTCCAGGGTAGAGCTCAGGGAAAAGCACGCGATGCATGATCTTCACGCGATCCGGCGTCTCCACATCCTGGTCGTTCAGCTCCTCCTCGAGCGAATCCGCGTCGATGCCGACGTCCTTCAAGTACTGAGCGAGCTCCTCCTCGCTCACGGCGTGATTGAGATACGCCAGCATGACGTCAGCGTCGCTGTACCTCTCGATTTCAACGACCAGGGCGGTGAGTGCGTCCGAAGCTGGAAACTCAGCTTCCCGGAGCGTTCGGTAAGCGTCGACGAACTCATAATCATCGAAGTCAGACTCAGCTGTCACCACGTCGTTAGCCGAACATCCGACTGCATGCAGCAGCTGGGCTGCCTTGTCGAACTCCAGATGGTCACGGAGCTCGCTGTATTCATCTTCATCGGTCAAGTCCACCTCAGACGCCTTCGCAAGCTCAGCCATGGTCGGGACGTCGAGTGGCGATGGCCACGACTGTACCATGTCGCCGAATGATAGCTCCGTCTCGCGACAGAGCACGGAGGCCACGTCGGCCGGTGAACAGCCACGACTCAGGAAGGGCTGGATGAGGTCCGTCGTACCGATGTCATGGACCGCATTCAGTACCTGGCTCGCACGCTCTCGGGGCGTGCCTTTCGCAGCAATCCACAGGACCGAGACCCACTTGGCCGCCTCCATGTCGAAGTTCCGTTCGATATGATCGGCAACTTCATCGATTCCGAAGCCGGCCTGAGTGAGATAGGTAGCGATATCCTGCTCGCTGAAGTCCAGCTCGGCGCATGCGTCAACCCTCTCAGTCTCATCCATCTCTCCGAGCTGGCGAGCTGCCTCGGTCATGGCGGTCACACCGTCATCTCCCGCCGCTCGGCGTTCTCGGAGCAGGCGCTTGAAACGGTCTGCCGAATCAGTGCGCACAGGCGGTTCGGTACCTCCGACCGCTGCGCTCGCAGCACTGTTCGACGCCTCTCGAGTAGGATCGCTGGTCAGCGAAGCACCGATACGTGCAACATGTTGCTCCGGTAGGGACGCAGTCCGACCTGCGTACCCAGGTCCGTTATCCTGACGACGATGCAGAATCCAGAGAATCACGACCACCAGCACCGCGATCCCCACGACCGCCATGCCACCGAAAAACGACTGCGTCGCTGACACTTGATCCATCGGCTGCACCTCCTCAAAACGATTGATTTGACGAAGAACGCATGGAAACGTTTATCTTCACAAAACAACACACTATACCCACTTTTTCAAGGTATGTCAACGGGTAGAAAGTTCCTGCAAGGCTAGGAAAAACAGGAGTTCAGGATCTGCACGTTCTTCTTGTCAGGACCCTCACCGGTAAACCCGGGAACCTCAAGAAGCCACGCCTTGTCCCAGAAACGTTTTTCCTTGGCCAGATTTTTGAACCCCGAAAAACCTATGTAGCCTTTTCCAATATTCTCATGGCGATCGTGATGTGAGCCCGCCGCGGTCATCGAATCATTCGCATGGAGCGCGACGATATTTTCGAGGCCGATCGTTCTGTCGAGCTCGTCCGCGAATCGCTTAACATTTGCCGGTGTGTACTCCATAATGACCCCAGCTTCGAACGCATGCGCCGTGTCGATGCACGCCCTGATGCGCGGCGACTTTACGGCCTGCATCATCGTTCCGATATCCGCGGACAACGCGCCTAGTTTCTGACCGCCTCCTGCAGCGTTTTCGATGATAAGGTAGCTCTGACCCGGCACGCCTTTGATGATCTCCTTCATACATTTCACAGCCTCGGCCATCGCCTGTTTCTTTGGCATCTCCTGCCCCGAGCCGATATGGAAGATAAGCCCGACGGCTCCGAGCGACTCGGTTATCTGCAAATGTTTTATCAGAAGTACCGTCGAGATCTTTCGCAGGGACGCGCGTGGGCTCGCGATGTTCGCGAGATATGGCGCGTGAAGGAATACCTTCTGGATAGTGCTCTTCGCCTGAAACTCCCTGAACTTCGCTACATCAGCCGAAGGCGGCACGCGGACGGCCCATTGTCTCGGAGATGAACCGAAGATCTGAATGCATGCTGCGCCTATCGCCTCGCCGTTCGCTATCGCGTTGTACACGCCAGAAGCAGCCGAGACATGGCCGCCGATAAGAGGTTTTGTACTGCTAAGCATCACCCTGAAGTATATCATGAAGCGAGTGCACGGTCGCCACCATCCATTCTTTTTCGTCGAACTCGTGCTGCTTGCGCTCCAAATAGATAAAATCGACTCCAGCGTTCTTCGCGAAATACGCGTCCTCGTTGCTGTTGCCGATGTACAACGTCTCTTCGGGTGCCATGTCCAGTTTCCGGAGGACGAAGTGGAAGCTTTCTGGGTTCGGCTTCTCGGGAAACCCGTGGCTCGTGGTCGAGCAGTAGAGATCTATCGGTGCGCTCTTGAGCTTCGCGATCTCCATTTTTGCGATGCGCTCGGGAGCTCCGGTGATAATCGAAACGACCTTGCCCATCTGTTTCAGCATCGTGATCACCGGCTCGGCGTCGTCATACGCGTGCGTATGCCTATCCCGCTCGGCGGCCAGGTCATGCTGCTGGTACACGGTCCAGAACGATATGGGATCAAGTTTGAATTCGTTCTCGATTATCGTATTTCTCGTTGACTCGAACCAAAACCTATCGATCATCCGCTGCGTGGGCTGCTTGCCTCCGAGTCGTTCGATGATCTTTGGAATGATGGCATAGCGATACTCGGGCACCGTGTGCACGAGCGTGCCGTCAAGATCGAAAGAAATGTGACGATACTTCTGAAGCATAAAAAGACTATACTACACTGCGCCACAAAACGGAATGCTTTCGCTCATGCAGCAAGGTACCCGCGACGTTCACGCTCGGGGAATTTCTCAATGGCGTACCTGAGCATGGTCCGCGGCATTGTTGTATGATGTGCTTTCAGGAATCGTACAAGGGTTGGTTTATTTTTTTTACCCACCTCTCGAAGCATCCAGCCGACGGCCTTGTGAATGAGGTCGTGGCCATCATGCAGAAGGACGCGGGAAATGCGCAAGGTGTCGACGAATTGATCGTTACGAATGAAATAGTACGTAGCAACGATCGCGATACGGCGTTCCCAGACGTTCTTTGATCGCGCCAGCTTCTGAAGTACCGCGCGAGATGTATCAAAAAGATATCTGCCGACAATAGCAGGCGCCGTGAGATCTACCAAATCCCAATTGTTAATCATGCCCGTCGAGCGTAGATAATAGCGAAAGATCCGTGCTTGCTGATCATCGATCCCGGACTGAAATCGATGGACGAGTATTAAAAGCGCGATAAACCGCTCTTCGTGGATCGCTGAACGCAAAAGTTTCTCGATATCGGTAAAAGAAAGTGTCTTATATTTTTGCGCGAGCGTACGCGACTGCGGTACCATGAGTCCGAGAAATACATCGCCTTCGCCGTACTCACCTTTGCCGGTCTTAAAAAAACGCTGCAGGATTTTCGCCTGCCGCGAATCTGCAAGAGCGCGTATTTCTTTTCGAAGCATTGCGAGGGTCGTGGTGTTAGCCATAGCGCTCCAAAAACGCATCGCGGGACATCGCCCCGAGTTTCACATCCTCATGGCTCACTTCCCAGGCGTACGGTTTTCCGCCACGCGCCTT
>JBBTUM010000160.1:0-2394 GCA_038063795.1 Patescibacteria group bacterium
TTTAATATTTCCGCTCAGACCGATATCGTCGGCGCGGTTGTAAAAATTGATTCGGTGGGTGTGATGATTGACCACGAACCGGTGCGCAAGATTATTTCGCCTCCGATTACCGTTTTGAAGAAACAACGACTGCTTGTGAAAGGACCAAATGGGATAGGCAAAAGTACGTTCCTTGCGGCGCTCGCGAATGGCAGGGAATCCGGGGCATCGATTTCCAAAGACACCCGCATTGGTTATTATCGCCAGGATTTTTCCGGATTTGATTTCAACAAAACTGCTTACCAGGTGCTCGCTGAGACGATGGCCAATCCGTTCAATCAGGAAATCTACGCGACGGCCGCGCAATTTTTGTTATCGGCTGAAACTCTTAAAAATAAAGTCGGCGCGCTTTCCGAAGGCCAGAAGGGACTTCTTTGTTACGCGCAATTTGTACTTCAGAAACCCGGCCTCCTTATCATGGATGAGCCGACGAATCATATAAATTTTCGTCATCTTCCAATCATCGCGAAAGCGCTCGACGAATTTGAGGGCGCGGTAATTCTCGTTAGTCACGCCTACGAATTTGTGGATCAGGTGACTATCGATCAGACTTTGGATTTAGGAAACTTAAAATAGAAACGCGGTCGCCGGGGCGACCGCGTGGTTTCAAGGTCTCGGACCGCGGATTGGCAGGTCTCGCTTGAAAGCGTTGTGTTGGTACATGTCCACAAGATACGTGAATTCTGGCCGATCCAGTATCGAGGACACGTCCTCAAGTTCGGCTTCGCCGATCTGAAACTTGAGGAAGGTTTCAATCGTTTTGAAGGGTATTGCCGCCAGTTCTGGCGGTCGGCCGCAGTCCGGGTCCGGCCTCAGGCTGGATGCACGGATTTCTTCCGGCACGCCAATGTACTCGCAAATATCCATCACTTCAGACTTCCAGAGGTTGACGATCGGCAGAAGGTTCGCTACACAGCTCGCAAGGCTGTAGTTGCCAAGCAAATCTTCAAGACGATTTCGATTTCCGATGAGGCGGCCTTTGAGTCGAAGACTACGCGCGAGAAAATATCCCCAACGCATTTCCTCGGCATCTTCCGCCTTGCCAGGAGTTTCGATGAATTCGACCGGGCAGATCGACTCGAACCAATCACGGCTGAGCAGTTCATGACCGGCATGAATCGCGATCGTTTTCTCCGGACAGGCTTCGTTGCAAATCTTTACTGTCGCCGCGCCGTCGCTTCCTCCTGAAATCGGGACAAGCAGGTGTGGCGCGTTTTTTGTTTCGTTGTAAATGAATTGAACAATCGTTTCGAATATTCGACGTTCAGTTTTCATGACTTTTCTCCGTTGATCACGACAACGTTGTTTTTGGGAATGGGACTGCCGCCGCAGATTGTTGCGATCACCTCAGCGACTTCTTCCTGGGAAATCAGTCGTTTTTCCGGGGTCGAACTAATGATGATCTGTCGCGCTTCGTCCTCGCTGATCTTGTGATATTTCGCGATGTTTTTTATCGTCCGATCAGTCATACCGCCTTCGACGAAGTTTGGGCAGATTGCCACACAGCGGATGCCGTGTTTGGCGTGCTCGAGACTGAGCGATTTTACCATGCCGACCAGCGCGTGTTTGGTGGCCGAGTAGGCCATGCCACGCTTCAGGCCACTGAGACCGGCCGTACTCGATATTAGGCAAATGGTGCCGCCGCCGTTTTCGATCATCTTTGGCAGGAACGCCTGGATGAAATAGAACGCTCCGTGAACATTCACATCGAACATCCGTTTCCAGTCCGCCGTCGAGTAGGTTTCGGTCGGTCCGCCGATTCCGATGCCGGCGTTGCAGATCAGGTTGCGGACCTTAAAGGCGGTAAAAATATTTCCGCTTTTTGCCGTTATGGCAGGATCAGCTACGTCTCCGATCAGGTATCCGGCCCAAGCGTTTTTGAGCGCGATTTCAGCACGCGTCGTTACGAGATCTGACCTAGTGCGTCCGACAATTACTACCGTAGTTTCCTCTGCCATTCGTAGAGCGATAGTACGGCCAATACCGCGTCCGCCGCCGGTTACGATGGTTACTGAGTTTGCGTCCACGTTCAGCCTCCGTTTGAGTTTGATGGATTCTTCATTATCCTGTATAATATAAACATAATAATACTCATTATGCAACCCATAAAATTCTATTTCAAAGAAGCGATGAAGAAAGACGCCTCGGATCTGCATTTGGTCGGCGGCCAAATTCCGGTTTTGCGTATTGATGGTCAGCTTCAGGACATCGAAAATGAGCCGCTAGATAATAAAACCTTGGAGGCGCAGATTCTTACTTTGATTAGCAAGGAACAGGTTCAGCAGTATCATGAGAGTAAAGAGTTAGATTTTGGCCTCAACATCGAAGACGTGCGTTTTCGCGTGAACTTGCACC
>JBBTUM010000161.1:0-3504 GCA_038063795.1 Patescibacteria group bacterium
TGAGCATCTCCTGGGACTGTTCATCAAGCACGGCACTGCCGTTGGCGATTACGTTTGGCCTTTGCCGCTCTGGGAGGAATATGACAGCGACCTCAAGGCAACGTTTGGCGATATCGCGAACTCCCATAAGTCGCGTCTTGGTGGAGCTATCATTGGGGCACGCTTTCTCAATCGTTTTGTTGAGGACGTCCCCTGGGTCCACATTGACATGGCACCGCGCATGGTCGCGATCGACGGCGACTATCTCGCAAAGGGGTCGACCGGGGAACCGACGCACTTACTTGTGAAAGTTCTTGAACGAATGTAATTCGTGCAATACGTTCGAACCATTCTTCTCGCCACGAAGATCAGGGAGCAGATCAATGGGGAGCTTGCCTAAGTTCGTCCTAAAGGGTTAAATAGTGCTATGGAAGACACGACGCAGAACGCGCAGCTTGATGAAAAGCAGCTTCTCAATGCCCGAGAGTTGAAGGAGGACAAGACGCTCGACCTGACATTGCGTCCGCGTACGCTCGACGAGTATATCGGTCAGCAGCAGGTCAAAGAGAATCTGAAGATTTTCCTGAAGGCAGCCCAACAGCGGGATGAGCCGATCGAACACGTGCTGATCTATGGGCCGCCGGGGTTGGGGAAGACGACGCTTGCGCATATCATTGCGCGGGAGATGCAGTCAAATATACGCGTCACCTCAGGGACGACTATTACGAAGACCGGAGACCTCGCAGCGCTTCTGACGAATCTCCAGGAGGGCGATATTCTGTTCATCGATGAGATCCATCGCCTGCCGAAAATGATCGAGGAGGTCCTGTATCCCGCGATGGAAGATTTTGTTCTGGATATCATTCTCGGCAAAGGTCCGTCGGCTCAGATCGTACGCCTGAATCTGCCACGCTTCACCATCATCGGCGCGACGACGCGGTACAATCTTTTGTCGTCTCCGCTGCGTGACCGCTTTGGGGTCACGTATCGCCTTGATTTTTACCGGAAGGACGATATCTCAGAGATCGTCCGCCGCTCGGCGAGGCTTCTGTCACTCGCGATCGACGACGACGCCTCGCTCGAGATATCGAAGCGAAGCCGCGCGACGCCTCGCGTGGCGAATAGGATATTGAAACGCGTCCGCGACTTCTCACAGGTCAAGGGCGATGGCGGAAGGATCACGGTCGGACAGGTCCAGCGTGCACTCGAGATGCTGGCTGTCGATCACGTGGGACTCGAGGAGCTGGATCGCAAAGTTCTCAGGGCGATCGTGGAAAATTTCAACGGCGGGCCTGTGGGCCTGAATACCGTTGCCGCCATTGTGCAGGAGGATTCAGGGACGATCGAAGAAGTGTATGAGCCGTATCTTATGCAGTTAGGTTTTCTCGCTCGCACGTCGCGGGGACGTGTCGTGACCGAGCGCGGCTATGAACACCTGGGCCTGGAAGCGCCTGGCGACATTGGCAATAAGTTGCTGTAGACATTGCTTCGACGAAGGGATGTTGCTACAATGATCGCGCTAACTAGCTGTTTTTTTATAGGTACATGCAGAGAAAAATTTTAGTCACTGGTGGGAGAGGGTTCATCGGATCGCATATCGTGGATGCGTGCATTGCGCGGGGGGATACGGTGGTGTCTGTCGATGATATGTCATTCGGCAAGGAGGAGAACGCGAACCCGAAGGCACCGAACCATCGCGCGGATATCAGCGACGCGGGGGCTCTTGAAAAAGTGTTCCAGACGTTCACGCCTGAGATCATTTTTCACTGTGCTGCATTGGCTCGGATACAGCCATCGTTTCAGGATCCGCAGCGCTATTTTGACGTCAACGCGGTTGGGACGCGGAACATCCTGACGCTCGCGAAAAAGTACCGCGCCAAACGCGTCGTGTATTCAGCGTCCTCGTCAGCCTATGGCAACAAGGATGTCGATGTCTTGAACGAGGATCTGCCGGTGACCGCGCAAGCGCTGCATCCGTACGGATCAACGAAGCGAATGGGCGAGATGCTCATGCGGGACATGGGGCGCGCGACAGGAGGCCCCGAGACCGTCTGTCTACGTTATTTCAATGTCTATGGTCCCCGCCAGACGACGACAGCGGATGGGCCGTATGCGACGGTGATAGGCATTTTTCTCGATCTTGTCCGGCAGGGAAAGTCCCTTACGGTGGTCCCGGACGGGCATCAGCGGCGCGATTTTACCTGGATCGATGATGTAGTGAGGGCGAATCTTCTTGCTTCTGAATCCTCACGAGTTGGCGACGGCGAGATCGTGAATATCGGCACCGGAGAGAATCATTCGATATGGGATGTGGCCCGGTTCATTTTGGGCGCCGACGATCATGTGACGACCGAGCATTTGCTGGATTCAAAGCGATGTGTCATGGCACCTGAGCGTCGCGGCGAGGTCCGTAGTACGCTTGCCGACAATTCGCGGGCGCAAGAACTCCTCGGTTGGGCACCGCAAAAATCATTTCGCGACGGCATCAGAGAGCTTGTGGCTGCTTTGCAATAAAGCGAATAGAAAAACCCGCCTCGATCAAGATCGGGGCGGGCCTTGCTCCTGCCGCGATCGCGGCGGTCTTTACAGCTCCATTTCGCTCGCGCGAGTCTTCCGCAGCTCGCAGACCTCGCAGAAGTAGATCTTGTTATTCAGGCGGTAGGTGACGCCCTGGGGCGTCTTTTTGAATTCGTGGATACGCCGCATGCCGATGCCGCAGTGGCGGTGAAAGACGCTTCGTCCACCGACGACTTCCTTCCGGCGACCTGGCGAGGTGTCGTCCTGTGCCCATATGGCTTGGGGCGGTTTCGGGGTGAGAGATACGCTGTACATGAGTGCCCTCCTCCGGGGACGGGTGTGTCAGCGGATGACTTCGGTGGATCCAGAGCCGAATTTGCCGTGGTTCCACGCGCCGCCTTCGACGGCAGACGGTGATGTCATGTGGATCTCGGTCTGCGTGACCGGTATCCATTGGTTGAAATCATGTGTGTAGTCCACGGTTTCATGAAGCGCCCACATCGGCTGGCCGTTCTCGACATCGAAGAAGAGCGAAACGTCAGAGTAGAAGGTGCGCATCGCGGCCTTCTTCGTCGTCGGGTCCATGGTCATGATCGTGTAGCGAGAACGTTCATGGTAGAAGACGCGCTGTACGTTCTCGATCCGTTCGCTTGTGGGCTGGGGCTTCGGGCCTCCACCGCATGCCGACGGCATGGCCATGATCAGCAAGATTCCGAAACACCGGACGGCGTATCGCATGTAGCCCTCCTTTCGAGGCAGTATGTTGTAGGTACATTTTGACCCTGACAGCGCACTCTATACTTACCAGTACGGGGTGTCAAGCACCTATTGAAAGTGGAAATGCACGACATCGCCGTCCTGCATGACGTACTCTTTTCCTTCGATGCGTATTTTCCCAAGTTCTCTCGCGTGGACCCATGATTCCGATCGGAGCAACTCATTCCAGTTAATGACTTCGGCACGAATAAAGCCTTTTTCAAAATCAGTGTGAATGACGCCGGCGGCTTC
>JBBTUM010000162.1:0-5275 GCA_038063795.1 Patescibacteria group bacterium
AGTAACAACCCGGAAACAAGCAGAGCGCGAAGCCGCCGCTTGCCCTGAGTGATAGAATACAGCATCACAAGTATTGCGCCCCAGAAGCCGATAGCCGGCAAGTACAACCAACGATCGGCAGTCGTCATATCAAGGCCATAGATGTTAAGAACCGGTACAAGTGATACGAGAAAAAATAGCGCAAAGAAAAGAAAAGCGCGTGATTTCGTTCGGCGATACCAGAGGCCTCCGAAGACTGTTATCGCAAACAGCATGAGTGCGGGACCCCAGAACAAAGGGCTTGCCGCATTATTGATGACTGTCTTGTCGTATATCGTTAGGCGAATCGGCGCTACAAGTATTTGAATATAGTGAGCTACAATATAGGGCAGTGTGAGCAAACGCTCCGTGAGAGACGCTTGTGAGATCGCCGAAGGATATTTTGCTGCAAAGGGAACGCCTGCCACGCCCAGTCGAAGCCAAAGGTATATGAGTGTCACCATACAGCACGTGACCGTATAGAGTACCCACCGTTTTGCGTTCCGAGCAAATAAGAAGAGAAACATGCCGCCGGCCAGAAAAAAAACCACCCCACTCTCCTTTGCTAGTATTGAAGCAAAGACGAGCAAGCAAAAACATACAAGCGCTGTCGCAGGAATGTCTTGACCAGAGGGCCGCCTGAGATGCTGAGAGAGTACCAGTAATCCCGCCAGCCCCAACAGCGTATAGAGTACTTCGCCTATGGCTCCGATGTAGATGACAGATTCGACGTTGACGGGATGTAGCGCATAGAGCAGTGAGGCGAAAAAAGGGAGCGTTTTCGACGTTGTTTCTTTTGAGACGTCAAGTACGGTTCTGACGAGTCGATAAACGAGAAGGACATTAAGTAGATGGAGTAGTATCTGGAGAAGCCGGTAGCCCGCCGGATTTAAGTCCCAGAACCGAAAATTAGCATAATTTATGAGAGAGACGAGCGGTCTGTAAAAAACTCCCGTAAGTTCTCCTCCCCCGACATCAAATGTGGATGCGGTAAGCAGCCGAGGCAAGCCATGGGGGTCGCGAAGTACATCATTCTCAACAATTTGCCCTTCATCGTCCCAGATGAAGGGATGCTTGAGCGAGGGAAGGTAGAGAGCGAGCGCAACGAATAGTACCCCAAGTAAAAGTATTCCTGAACGTCGTACTTTAGACTGACCTTCAGTCATGTGTATGTCAATCAAAAAACCTTCTTTTTAAAGAAGGTTTTTTGTATCCAAATTTTTATCGAGTGACTTCCATTGATGCCGTTTGGTATTTCTCACACGCACCTACCATTATTCTATTTCCAGTTTTACGCTCAATATAATATCCAGATGATGTCGCCCCGCTATATGTAGGGTCGTACGGCATCGTTGCGAGGTAAGCCGGCACTAAGTTGTCAGAGAAGTCAGAAGTTAAAAGGTTACCTAATGCTGTTCCTCCAGGTTGCGCACTACACCCCATGGTGCCACTAGTCCCATAAGTCATTCCTATGGTCATATTTTGCACTGCCAACGGCAGTGTCTGAGAATCCGCCGTGTAGGTCAATATTGCATTAAGAATCGAAGTGATGTCTGACCATCGCTGTGCGTCGTTCGCATCTCCAATTCGCTTTGCTGGGTCGATGGCCACAAAAAGAGCAGCTGCCAGAAGGCCGATGATGGCGACAACTATGATAAGCTCAATGAGTGTGAAGCCGCGTGGCCTGTTATTTATGTTTTTTCCGAGCATATTTTTGGGGTTTTCCCCTTTTAAGTTATCCACAAAAAAATCTCACGAATAGATTATAGCATTTTTTAGGTTTTTTCTCCACCCGGCAGGGTCACAACCTCATTCGGCAAGAGCGCGTGACTATTTGAGGGCATTGGTGTTCTGGCGGTATTCTGCTGCGTGACATGGGAAATAGGCCTGTGTCTTTGATGTTGAGCGATCGCATCACGAAGAGAAATTTCAGGTGTTGGCTGAGGTTCCTGTTGTACGATCTCCACTTGACCGCTTCTGATCTTTTTAAGGCAATCTTGGCAGTACACTGGCCGTCTCGGGTCAGGCTCGAATCTTAGCTTGGTCGACGTTCCACAGTTCGAGCAGATGGCAGAAAATGAACCTGTCTTTTTTTGCTCTTGCCGGTGCTCTGCAGTGCGGCTCGAAACAGAGGCTGGTGGCTTAGCTGCTTGCAGTGGCTGTGGCACTGGAGCAGGTCGTGATGGCTTGCCCTCATCTGTTTCAGTGCCTCGGTTTTCAGACCACCGTATGATCTTGTCCTCGATGATCTCGCGCGGTCGTGCGTACCTTTCTCGTGAAGCATTGATGATCTTCTTCACGGTCTCTTCGCTTCCCTCCGGGATCTCAAATGGCGGCAAGGTGTTGGCCGAAAAAGCGTTCGATGTCACGCCATCGATCATTAGTTTCAGGTAGACAGAATATTTCGGGAGGTTGACCAGATCCTCCAGCACCAATGTTGGTGTGAACTCGGGTTCCATGAATTCCGCGTCGGCTGCGCCGACGCGGAACGTGATGAGCGTTCCTACGTTCCCGAATACGGCGGCACGAACCGAGCTGTTCGAGTCGAATACGAGTTGAGCGATGTATTGATGCGCGAGAATGAGATTCAAGCGATATTTTCTCGCTTCGGAAAGAATGTTCGCGAAACTTTCCGTGGCGAAGTTCTGGAATTCATCGACGTAGAGATAAAAATCCTTTCGTTGGGTCTCCGGGATGTCCACACGGCTCATGGCCGCGAGCTGCATCTTCGTGATGAGCAGTGCGCCAAGAAGGTTCGAGTTGTCTTCGCCTACTCGTCCTTTCGAAAGGTTGATGAGAAAGATCTTTTGCTGGTCCATGATCTCCCTGATGTTGATCGTCGAAGCTACCTGCCCCACGATATTGCGCATGAGTGCCGACGTCAGGAAACGACCAACTTTGTTCTGAATCGGCGCTATGGCTTCCGCCTGGAAACGGTCAGGGTATTTTGAGTACTCATCCACCCAGAACGCTTTGACGACCGGGTCGCTGATGATGTCGATGACTCTTTTACGAAAAGCTTTATCAGTGAGCATCCGCATGATGCCGAGAAGCGTCGCGCCTGGATATTCCAGCAAGGCAGAGATGGCATTGTGGAGGACGTATTCGAGTCGGGGTCCCCATGAATCGGCCCATATTTTTTTGAAAACGCCGATCAGTCCTGAGGCGATCAGATGGCGCTGTTCTCGAGAGACTTTTTCGAGGACATTGAAAGCTATCGGATAATCAAGGTCTGCTGGATTGAAATATACGACGTCATTAATCCGTTCACGCGGAATGAATGAGAGTATTCGTTCGATCATGTCTCCATGCGGGTCGACGACAGCAACACCGTGCCCGTTGCGGATATCCTGGATGGCCATATTCTCGAGAAGCTGGGATTTCCCCATGCCAGTTTTCCCGATGACGTACATATGGCGCCTGCGGTCTTCTGTTCTGATGCCGAATCGCTGCTGTCGATTTCGAAAATTCGTTGCAGCGAATATCGTGATGTCGTTTTGTGTGGGCTCAGTCATCGTATCGGTAAATTGTTTGGAACGCTCAGGTTCTCGGTACTTGCAGCGGGTTGCTTGGCGGGCGGGGTCGGGTTCGTCTGCGTCGCACCCTTTCTGTAAAGACGCTCATAGTAAGTATTGTCGAGATTCAAGCCCACGAGCTGCTTGCGGATGGTGTCCTCTGCGAGTGCTTTGTCCTCAGGTATAAGTACCGATGGGAGATGGGCCGGTCCGTCGCTCTTCTTTGCCTCGGTTCGCTTTAGATAAGGCGTGGTGATTGTTATCGATGGGAAGTGATAGATCGTTGCAAGTTCCTCCGTATTCAGCACAAAAAATTTTGATCCAGAGTACCAGGACCGTGCTTTATAATTGCTAATGATCCTGCGTCTACGCGCCTCTACGCGCCGCCGCGCGTTGAAATAGGCGGCTTGTGTTTTTGTCCGCTTATTTGGTTTTAATGAGTTTGAGGTGAGATCACCAAGCTGCTTGATTGCGCCGAAGACCGACGAAACGACGCGACGCGAGTTGTACAGCTCGTGAGGCGCGACATAGACAAGTCGAACTTTCGATCTAAAACCAATTTTTGATGCCTTCCGCTCTATCGCTTCGATCGATGAACGCTCACCTGGGGTGAGATTCATGATCCTGAAGTCAAATTGATTCTCCCTTTTATCAGAAGGCTGTGTTTGCAGCCAAGGGAACCAATTGAGCAGATTCGATAGCATACTGAGAGTACTTGATGTCCAGGAGCCGGATTTTTCGGAGGCGACTTTTTTGCCGGCTTTCTTGAGAGCGAAATTAATGTGCTTCTTGACCCATTCGGTGTTTTCTATCGGCCTGATGATGACTTGAAACCACACCTGTTCTCCTTTTTGAATTCTACTCATCGTCTCGAGAAGACCGGAAAGCGGGTCTTTGAACTCTTGAGTTAGTTTATCCTCAAAGGATTCATACGTGCGTATGGGGAGCGCTTCATTGTCAGAAAGTTGTAATTCAGAACCCCAAACGTTGTACTGATCGTTTGGGAAAAATTTTGGAATGTCCTTCGTATAATCCTCCACCTCGGTGATCTCCGCATCAGGATAATGTGCATAGATGGCTCCCTCAACAAGGTCTCTAAATACCTTTGGTGTGCGTATGAGAAACTGCAGATAACCGTCAATGCTGATGATTTCAAAAGAAAAACTGAGCTGCGTGTGGCCCTTGATGTATTGCTCGTATTTTGTGTGGGGGCTGTGAGCGCCGGAAAGCGTTGCGAAAACTTGTTCCATCGCCTTCGGCGTTTGCTCGCTGTCCTTTGGGATGTCAATCGCAAGCAATATTTTTTCGAATTGCCCCAGATACTTTCCCTGCAATCGGAGGAGGTTGTATTGGTAGCCTGCCCAGACCGCCATGATGAACACAATGACCCACCCGCCTTTCAAAAAAAGAATCCACGCGATCATGAGTGGACTCTGGGACGCGAGGGCAGTCAGTACTGAAAAGTCCAATACGAGTTCCATGATTTATTTTTATTTAACTGCAACCGTATCTGCGTGTTACCCCATCAGCCGATAGTTTCCATTTTCGTCCTTTACAAAGTGTTTCTTGTTCATGAGCGCGAGTATTACCGTGCTCTTTTTGACCATGCGATTATCAAGTACTCGCTTGATTATCTCATCTTTACTGAGAGCCTGCGTCTCGTCTTGCAAGATATCACGAATCACGTCCAGCACGACGCCAGGTTTATAACCCCATTCTTTGAGTGCATAAATACCACGACC
>JBBTUM010000163.1:0-1261 GCA_038063795.1 Patescibacteria group bacterium
AGACGCAATCGATGGAATATATTTTCTACATCGACGATAGCATCATCGACAAGTTCGCCCACGGCGACCGCGATGCCTCCCAGGGTCATGACGTTCACGGATAATCCAAACGCCTTGAACACAATGGCAGTCGCGAGAATGGAAAGGGGGATTGCCGTGAGTGTGATCAGGGTCATTCGAATGTTCAAGAGAAAAATAATCAGAACTATAATCACGAATA
This sequence comes from Patescibacteria group bacterium, assembly GCA_038063795.1. GTDB lineage: Bacteria > Patescibacteriota > Patescibacteriia > UBA1558 > 2-01-FULL-52-15 > JBBTUM01. The sequence goes on from JBBTUM010000163.1 coordinate 221, forward strand.
TGGTACCGTCTCGAAGCGCTCCTTCCACATTGCCCAGCCCCGCACGAATAAAACTTTCTTGCCGGAAAAGTTTCGGATGTAATTCAATGCCTTCGGGAAGGATTGGCTTAAGCGACGTAAAGGTGTCATTTATGGCATCCGTAACAGCTATAGTTTCTGCATCTGGCTGTCTAATGATCCGCAAGATCACGCCAGGTTTGCCGTCAATCGCTCCGCTGCCCCGTATCGGGCTTGCCCCTTCAACCACGGTTGCAACATCGCCGAGACGTATAGGACGTCCATCCATCATATTTCGTCCGATCGAGATATCTTGTAAATCAGAGGCATGCTCCGGCGCCGTCAGGATACGGATCGAATATTCTTTAACATCCTCAGTGATCAGCCCGCCGCTTTTATTGGTTAAGGCGTTCGCAACATTCTCACGCACATCATCAAACATCAGTTCATACCGACGAAGACGTTCAGCATTGAGATTGATTTGCCATTCCCGGACATCGCCGCCCATAACAAGCACGCTCGCAACGCCAGGTGTCTTGAGTAATGCAGGACGAATGGTCCAATCCGCCAAAGTCCGAAGCTCCATCGGAGTTATTTTTTCGTCGGATGCGTTAATACCAATCCACATGATTTCTCCGAGAAGCGAAGTAGTCGGGCCAAGGATTGGTTTTACTCCTTTCGGGAGCACTGCCTGATTCAGGCGTTCTTGCACAACCTGCCTGATACGAAGCGTATCGCTACCCCATGCAAACTCTAGGTTAACAGTGGCCTGCGCATAGGATGCGTTGCTTCTCATTCGCTCAACGCCCGGGGCTCCAGCAACGGCAGATTCAAGAGGAGTTAAAATCAGTCGCTCTACTTCTTCGGCTGCCATACCAGGACTTTCCGCGAATACCGCCACCGTAGGTTTATTGATATCGGGCAAAATATCTACCTTCATTGTAGCGATACTCCACAACCCCACTATGGTCACAAGTCCAGCGAGGGCGAGCACGATAAACTTATGACCGAGTGCCCAAGAAATAATTGTATTGAACATAGTAA
>JBBTUM010000163.1:1271-1629 GCA_038063795.1 Patescibacteria group bacterium
CCATGCTGTCGCCCCCGCCCGACGTAGCAGGTTGATTTGCGCCACTTTCTTTTGGTACGAGCTCCTCAAGCAGCATATCTTCTCGGATACCTGACTCGTGACTTGCTACGTAACGATCGCCATTTTTTAATCCATCGTATACCTCAATGAATGTTCCCAATGTACGTCCGATAGTTATTTTTTTCGCGAAGATCCGGTCAGCTTCTGATACAGCCCATATGAACGGCTCACCTACATCATTCCACCATACCGACGAATGTTTAATCACTGGTGTACTGGAACTTTGCGAGGCGCTTACGCGAACCGACGCATCTGACGGCCAATCAACTGGCTCAAGGATTTCTGCGTCGGCCATATA
>JBBTUM010000164.1:0-1247 GCA_038063795.1 Patescibacteria group bacterium
CGCGTTAAGGCCATACATACGCCCATATTTCGCGAGGGTGATGATCTGATGCGTTTCGTCACGCGTCATGTGAAGCGTGTGCCGGAAAAGTCTGTGCTCGTTATCACGTCGAAGATCGTGGCCCTTGCTGAACGCCGGACGTCGCCGTTCACTGGCGAGCGAGCAAAAGAACGTCTCATCAGACAGGAAAGCCAGTGGGCCGTGAAGACCCGGTGGACGTGGCTCACCATCAAAGACAATGCAGTCATGAGCGCAGCAGGCATCGACGAGTCGAATGCGGACGGGAAGCTAGTGCTCCTTCCGAAGGACAGTTTTGTCGCGGCGAGAGATATTCGGCGAAAGCTCAAGAAACGTTATCGGGTAAAATATTTGGGCGTTCTGATCACCGATAGCCGACTCCTGCCGCTCCGCGCCGGTATCGTCGGTATCGCGCTCGGCTACGCCGGTATCCGGGGTATTCGCGACTATCGTGGAACGCCGGATATCTTTGGCCGGACGCTGAAGATGTCGCGCGTCGATATCGCGGATAGCCTTGCGACCGCCGCGGTCATCGAGATGGGGGAAGGCGCGGAACAGAGGCCGCTCGCGCTCATCACTGACGCCTACATCGATTTTTCCGACCGGACCGATCGGCAGGAGCTGCTGATGGATTTTCGCGATGACGTGTACCTTCCATTGTTTGAAAACGTGAAACAGGTTAAGCTTAAGCGTATCAAGGGGACTTGGTAAGCCATGATGGTCAGTATTATCATTCCGACAAAGAATGAGATTCAGAATCTCACGAAGACGCTCCCGCAGTATGATGCGATCAAGGGGCAGATCCCTTTTGAATTAATCGTCGCCGATGGGGGTTCAGAGGATGGCACGATCGCCTTTGCAGAGAAATACGGCGCGGCCGTCGTAGTGAACCGGGAGCGCGAGACTATCGCGAAGGGGAGAAATCGCGGCGCGCAGGTTGCCCAGGGAGAGGTTCTTGTTTTTATCGATGCCGGAGTTCGCATCAAGGATCCGAAGGTTTTTTTTGAAACTATCGTGAAGCTGTTCAACGAGAATCCGCATCTTGTCGCGGCCGTGCCGCGAGTCGACATCCATCCGAACGAGGCAACGACAGCCGATACGTTCGTGCACGGTGCGGTAAATGCGATCATTCACTTTTTTAACGCAGTTGGGCTCGGCGCGGGTAAAGGAGAAACGCAGATCATCCGCCGCGAAGCTTTCAAGAAAGTCAGCGGCTACAATGAGCGCCT
>JBBTUM010000165.1:0-3176 GCA_038063795.1 Patescibacteria group bacterium
ACGAAGCATGTGTTCTACGTCTATCCGATCTGATTGACTCAGGAGTTTCCAATAGCACGTGACCGATTTGTCGATGCAATGGCGGCTGAGGGATTCCCCCTATCAAAAGGTTACGTGAAGCCGATATATCTTCTGAAAATCTTTCAGGAACGCACCGCTTTCAATAAGACCCATTTCCCTTTCGATTACGGAAAAGATGTGCGCTATCCGAGGGGTTTATGTCCGGTGACAGAGCGGTTGTATGAACGAGAATTCACCTTTACCGCGATTTGTCAGCATCCGTACACGAATCGGGAAATTGATCTATTTGTTACCGCCGTCAGAAAAATTTTAGACCATAAAGAAGAGCTTCTATGACCCTTCTGGTTGCAGCATCAAATCCGGGAGGCGCGAATGCGGTCATGCCAGTCGCGAGGGAGCTCATGAGGCAGCATGATGTTGTCTGCATTATCGAGGGTACTGCACGTGAGGTCTTTGAAAAAGGGGGCGTTCCCTATGTGGACGTGTCAACAGTGAGTGACAAGGGGATCTTAGATCTTTTGGATGCAAGGAAAGTCGTTTTTTTTCTCTATGGAAGCAGCATTGGAGCGACTATTGAAAAAAAACTTTTAACGGAGTGTTCGAAGCGGTCAATCACCTCTATGGCGCTCGTTGATTTCTGGTCAAATTATTGGCAGCGTTTCAGCACCGGAAAGAAGGATTTTGCATATATGCCCGAGTTCATCTGCGTTATCGATGATATGATGAAACAGCAGATGCTTGATGAGGGATTTCAGGAGGGCACGTTGCTGGTGACGGGCAACCCTTTCTTTGATCACTTTGCCGACGGCATTACCACGAATCATGAAGACAGAACTTTGATACTCATTATTTCACAACCCCTTCAAGAGCTCGAGCAATATGAGGGAGGGAATCCATTCGGGTACAATGAGCATGAGGTGCTGCGGGGTATAACATCGATTCTCAAAGAGTTTCCCGAGTTCAAGCCAAAGGTTCGCTTGCACCCAAGAGATCAGAAGGGGAAGTATAATGGGGTGGAGTATGACAACGAGGACCTCACGAGCTCCCTCTCGAAGGCGGGCATCGTAATCGGCATGAATTCAATGGTTCTCTTTCAGGCCGCAATTGCGGGCAAGATCGTTATCAGCTATCAGCCACACCTCAAGCAGGATGTGTTGGTGAGCAACTCAATGGGTCTGAGTATACTCGTGCAGCGGCCTAGTGAGTTGCGAACCTTGCTTCGACGCTACGCTGACGGACGATTGCAGGCGCCTCGTAAGGCCGACGAAAGCATCATTCCGCATGCGACCAAAAATGTCGTTTCAGAGATTAACAAATTGCTCAATATCTAACTTATGGAAACACTCGCTATCATCATAGCTCGAGGAGGATCGAAATCAATCCCTCGGAAGAATGTGTTACATCTGCACGGAAAGCCGCTCGTCGCGTGGCCGATTGATCTCGCGAAATCTGTTCCCGATATCAATCGCGTTGTCGTCTCCACAGATGATGATGAGATAATGGAGATCGCAAAGCAGCATGGCGCAGAGGTACCGTTCAAGCGCCCGGCTGAGCTTGCAGATGACGAGACGCCGACCCTTCCGGTTCTGCAACACTGCATAAAATTCCTAGAAGACAAAGAAGGGTATAAACCCGACGTCATCGTTTTGCTGTATCCGACTGCTCCGTACCTCAGAAAGGAACGCGTCGAGGAGGCCCTGCGACTTTTCAGAAAGACAAAATGCAATACGGTCTTGAGGGTCGTCAAGGATTGGGGCAGGTTCTGGAAGCAAGGTAAGGATGATGTCTATCGAGTGCTCCATCCTGCAGAGCGGGTGAACAGACAGTATTATAAGCCGCTGCTGCGTGAAGACGGTGCAATCTATTTTTCTCGATATGACGTTATAATGAAGCAGAATAAACTGGTCGACGACAACAGCGTTGAGTTCGTAATTATGGGCGACGACGAAAATGTAGATATTGACAATCCCAGCGATTTAAAAAGAGCACAGGAGAAGAGGGTGTGATATGATCAAAGGCGATCGACTGACACTGCGGCCCTTGAAGTTGGATGACGTGACTGAGCAGTATCTTTCATGGCTTAATGATCCTGAAATCCAGCGCTATACGCGTCGGAGAGGGGTCGTGACGACCTTGGAGGAGTTACAGAAGTTCATGCATGATTCGCAAAATTCACAAGATGCGCATTTTGCGATAATCGTGAACGACGGAAAGCACCATATTGGGAATATTTTTCTTAACAGGGTCAATCTCGTTGACAAAAATGCCGATCTTTCGATTATGATCGGTGATCGCACATTTCATGGCAAGGGGTATGCGCAGGACGCGATACGGTTACTTTCTCGATATGCCTTTGAAACTCTGGGGCTGCATCGGCTCTACGCGGCATCCCCCAATGAGGCTTTTGACAGAGTCGTGGAAAAACTTGGCTGGACCAAAGAAGGTATTCGGCGTCAGGATTTTTTCTTGGACGGTCAATACCTTGATATGACGTGCTGGTCGTTGCTCAGGACTGACTTGCAAAAGATGGAAACTGTTTGATACATCGCAATCCGGACACAGACGAGCCACACTATGGTCATTGAAGCGATTCCCAGTACGAGCTGTCGAGTGAGACGTCCTTCGGCAGGGGAGTAGGAATGTCAGTGATCGACATCCGACCGACGTCGGGGGTCTGTTTTTTTGCCAATTCGTAGACGCTCTTACGAGCTCCACCGATGTGGACTACGCCGAAGAGGGTTGGGTGCAGTGCTGCATTCAGTATTTGGGGAGCACGCTCTGAGGCGTAGTCTGCGCTCGTCCATTGGTCGACGAACGCCTTCGGGTACGGCCAAGGCCCGTCAGGCTTGAACGAGGTTCTGATGGTTAGCGTTCGCGGGTATTGCCGTACGACCATCTCTCCAAGCAGCTTCGTGAGCGCGTAATAATTCACAGGATTTGGAGTGTCGTTTTCGCGGTAGCCGCCTTTTGCGCCATCGAAGACGTATTCCGTCGAAATGTAGACGAATTTTTTTCCCTTGAAATGCCTTACGAGATTTTCGGTCCCGCTCACATTCACTGTATAACAGGCATCCTTGTTTTTTTCGGCTTCGCTCACATCGGTGAATGCAGCGCAGTGAATGATAATGTTAAATCGTTCATGCTCAAAAAACCTG
>JBBTUM010000166.1:0-2604 GCA_038063795.1 Patescibacteria group bacterium
GTCGATGCCAAAAAGCTTGAACAGGTGATAGAGCACGAAATAATACCAGCGCTGCTGCCAGTAGATCGAGGTGCCGAGGCAGACGATGCCGTCGTACCGCTTCGGGTTCCTGCTCGCGAGCTCGAGGGCGAGATTCGCGCCGAACGAATACCCGATGAGAAAAATGCGCTTGTCCTCTTTCTCCGCTTCGCGGACGGTCGCATCCACGCTCAGGACCCAGTCCTCATAGTTCATCGCCATCAGATCCTCGATATTCGTCCCGTGCCCTGCGAGCCGCACCGCCATCACATCGATCCCCTGGTTGTGCAAAAAATCAGCGAGCTCCCTCATATCGTAGGGACTGCCAGTGAATCCATGGATAAGAATAGCGATCGAGTTGCTGTTCGCATGACGATGAGTGAACGGCCTCGCCTTTTCCTTGACCGGATGTTTTTCCTTTGCAAATATCATAGTTGCCCTGGAATATTACACCAGAAAATCCGACGTAAGTATAGCATAGTGGCGCAGTTTGCGGAAAGGCTCTGCTTAACTAAGGCGTGCTTCATCTCCGTCATCACGACAGAGTGGTCTTCCGCACGGTCATTCTGGGACGAACGAAACCATTGACGGTGCCGTCATCTCGACCAAGGAGCCAAAGGCGACGAGCGGAGAGATCCCGTTGACCTCTTTTGACCAGCCATTCATCGGGACCCCTCCGCTTCGGTCGGGGTGACAGTCGCTTTTTTTATGATTGAAAGTGGAAAACTACTGGCGGATAAAAATTGAATAAAATTTACAAGGTCTCCGAGAGATCCTCCCATGCTGGATTTTTACTTCTAATGAGCCCTTCTTTCTTGCTACGACGCCACCGCTTGATCTGCCTTTCTCTGGCGATGGCTGCGTTTGGATCCTGATAGACCTCGAAATACAAGAGTTTACCGGCGTTATACCTCTTCGTAAACCCCGGCAGTAACCGATGCTGGTGCTGCCACGCTCGTCTCGCCAGATCGCTGGTCATTCCTACATACAGTACGGTATGACGATCATGGTTTGTGGTAATGTACACGAAGTATTGATCGCTTTTCATCGAAATTTCTCCCGCCCAGCACGCCCTTCTCCTTCTGTCATCTCGAGCGAAGTCGAGAGATCCCGTCGGGCAACTGACCAATTATTCATAGGGGTTTCTCCACTCCCCGTTCGACTCCCTTTCGATTCACTTCGTTCGCTCAAGGTCGCCCCGGGTCGGTCGAAATGACGTCAAAGAATCAAGCGCCTACTTAGTCCAATCTCTTCTTATACTCCTCGTCGCTCTGCATGAGATTGTTCACCCAGTCGCGCAGGAAATCCGCCTTGTTCTTCTTCACCTGTCCAGCGCGCCATGTGAGGTATCTGTCAAGGCGGGGCGAAAGCCGGAGCGTGTATTTGATCGAAAAGGTCTCGCGGCCGAGGTTTTGATCAAGATACTGGAGAAACTGCTTGATCTTTAGGATCAGCGTATCGCTCGTGTAGAAAATGATCCGGAGAAGCTTCCGTACGTCAGCGTTTTTCGTCAACGCCTGGACCGACGCGTCAATAAGCGAGCCCTTCGGCAGCAGATACAGAACGGGCCGCTTATTCGCAAGCGCGATCGCGAGGATATAGCCGACCTCAGCGACGTCAGCTGCGCCGTCTATCACCACCGCGTCAAGTCCGCCGAACCCGCTCGACTCGAACTCCCCCTTCTTCATGTCGAGATTCGTTATGATCGAAATGCCGAGCGCCTTCAGCTCCTGCAAGAGCTTCTGGTGCAGCACCACGTCGGCAGGTTCCTTGATGTGCGTTGAGATGAATATCCTCATAGCTGTATTGATTCGTGAATGACGTCCCGTGACAGCGCCTTCTCGAAATCGGAGCGCTCGGGGAAAATCGTATGCGCCCACCTGACCTTCATCTCGGCAGCAGGCCAGGTCAGGCGCGAGAGCATCACGACGCCGGTGTGGTCCAGCACGTAGTATGGATTGAAAAGGATGACCGTCCGGTACCGCGCCTTCAGCTGCTCAAGGCGTTCCAGAGGCACGGTCTCGTTCTGGCGAAGTCTCAGCACGAGAACGGGTTCCTTTTCTTTGCGCGACTTTTCCGCGAGCGCATGGTCATCCCCCAGATACGCGCTTTCAGTAAAAGAAACTCCGGGCGCAAATCGGACGTGCATCGCTTCGGTCGTCGCGGGGGCTATCTTCTTCCTATTGAGCGAGATGCCGAAATCTATCTTTCCCAGGTATTCGTCGTCCACCGACCGGTACAGGTTCATCGCCTGAAAGTCGTTCACGACCGCGTGCGTCGGCTTGATGATCTTGTTGCCGTACATGATGGCCGTTGCAGGAAAATCATCCGAAACCGCGATCTGAGCCGCGTTGATGAGATTCGACCGCAGGCCCAGTCCTCCCATCTTCACGATTCTTCGGATGTCCTGATAGGCGACCGCCTGCGGCGAGTAGCGCGAGCCGGTGAAGATGACCGGCTTGCCGAACCCCTGCAGCATGAACTCGGTGGCGGCCGCGGCGCGTATCATGTGCTCCCCCCGCACCAACACCACGAATCCGTCGTGGTTCATCCGCTCCCGAGACAGGACCTCCAGGATACGCTCGA
>JBBTUM010000167.1:0-10606 GCA_038063795.1 Patescibacteria group bacterium
CAGGAGTTCTCGAATGCTCGCGAGGCGATAACAATCAATGTGCACGAAAACGTCAAGTGTTTTGTGCTGCACCTGATACACTTTCATAAGAACAAATGTCGGGCTTTGAATGATCTCGATGATGCCCAAGCCCCGCGCAAGACCTTTGACGAATACCGTTTTCCCGGCTCCAAGCTCTCCGGTAAGAGCAATAACTCCTCCGCCCTCTATTCGCAACGCAAGACTCTGAGCTATCGCCTGCGTCTCCTCGGCTGATGCAGAAAAGTGTTTCTTTTTCATACGGCAAGCGGTAATTGCGGATCAAAGCTAAGCGATCGCCACGCATCGCGCGTAGCTTCTCGACGCCGAAAATAGCCAGCAGCAGCGATCATAGCGGCATTGTCTCCCGTGTACTGAAGCGCCGGCATAAAAACAGGTACGCCCTGCCGACGCCCTACAACGGTGAATTCCTTTCGCAGCGCATCATTCGCACTGACACCGCCTGCGAGTATCAGTGATGCGGGACGATACTCGACACACGCACGTTCGAGTTTCGCCACAAGCACATCAACGACAGCCTGCTGAAACGACGCAGCAATGTCAGGCAACATTTTCTTTGGAACCGTCTTTCTTCTCTCAAGATAATACAAAACCGACGTCTTCAGGCCTGAAAAACTCATGTTAAAGTCATGGGACGCGAGCATCGGCCGCGGAAAATCCACCGCGTGCGGATCGCCCTTACGTGCGAGCTTCGAGATGATAGGCCCACCAGGATACCCGAGCTCAAGTATCTTCGCCACTTTATCAAAAGCCTCACCCGCGGCGTCATCAACGGTCTGGCCTATGAGCTCATAGATGCCATGCCCTCGCATGAGAACGATCTCTGTATGCCCGCCTGAGACGATCAACGCCAGCGCAGGAAAAAATTTTTTCGTGTTCATGAACAGCTGGGACTCTGTGAGCCACGTGGCATACACATGTCCCTCCAGATGGTTGACGCCCACAAGCGGTTTCCGCAACACGTATGAAAGGGTCTTGGCTATCTGAACGCCGACCATGAGCGACGTGATAAGGCCGGGTCCTCTGGTCACCGCGATGCAATCAGCGGCCGCAACGCCTGCACGACCCAATGCCGAGTCAAGGATCGGCAACAATTGCTCGATGTGCATACGCGCCGCTACCTCAGGCACAACGCCGCCGTACGCGCTATGGTGCGCCATCTGCGACGACACAATGTGCGCCGCTATATGAAAACCCTTCGCCCGCGCCTCAACGACAGCGATGGATGTTTCATCACATGATGTCTCTATGCCGAGTACTTTCATAAATATATGTCGGTACGATAGCAGCGCGTTCAGTATACGTCAATCGGGAAATAAAACGACAACAAACCCCCCTACCGAGAGGTTTGTGATACTCTTTTTCAAATGCTGAACGAACGTCGAGTGCTACATGCCCGTTGGCATCGAGCCGGTCGTTACCGGTTTCTTCTCCGTACACGCTCTGCAGTTTGCTTTGTGCGTCACTATCTCGTAAAGGGCCGCTAGACCAACTACGACGTAAATGACGCGTGAGACCATGGCATCCATCCCCCCGAAGAGCTGCCCGATGTCCCAGGATGCGATACCGAAAACGAGCCAGTTCAAGCCGCCGATGACCAGCAAAATAAAGGTGATCTTGTGCATTGGGTTTCCTTTCATGCTCAGTTCACCCCCTCTCTCTCAAAGGATAGGGTTAGTATAACAGATATCACGCGGAACGTTATCAACAATGCTGTAACCCTCACTTGAACTCATAGGGGGGATGCATGATACAATGAACCTGGAAGCGTGAAGTGCTGATGACTCGGTACACGCGTCGTTCCTTTCACTCCTACCAGGAGGTACCTCATGCAAACGAAGATTCGCACGAGCTGCCTGCGCAGGTCTCAGGACATCAGACGCTTGATCTCGCTGTGGCGTGAACTTCACGAGGCGAGCCCCGCACGCGAAGTGTGCGACACAGAACTCCGTATCATCACGGAGGACATCCCGCCGCTCCGCCCGACGGCAAGCCATGAGCTCTTTCATCGTATCATGGACGAGCTCACGCTCATCAAGCACGAGGAGCTGGACTCCGGCACGGCGCAACTGCACAAGATGCGCCATGTGGTCGACCTGTTCTACATCATCCGGTTCACGCCGGTCATGCGAATGCACTCGATCGATCTCCTGCTCGCCTATCTCCGGCCTTGGTATGTCGGCGGGCAGAATGACAACATCCTGTACGCCGAAGGGGCCGACCAGGACCTGTCGCAGATCGAAGAGATCGGCAAAGATATCTGGCAGTACCTGCCTATCATGCCGATGATGACCGATGCTGGCTGGCGTGCCTTCATCGGAGAACTCGAAAGAGTCGAGCAACGACTTCAAAAGGTCAGGCGCATTCCTGCGCCGCCTCTCCATGAGAACATCCTGGGCGAGATGCGGCTTCTCATCAAGCCACAGGCTACGTTTGCAAAGGCACAACGACATGTTCAGTCCTAGGAGGTTTCGACGAGGGATCCATCGCGGATCCCTCTTTTCTTTGCCTCCCCAACGCTTCTGGACAATGTAAAGTAGACTTGACATGCTTCCTCAATGCTGTAGAGTGTAAAGTACACTTTACATATAGCCACATGCCTGAACACATTTCGAACAGCGTTCACGAGCTTCGGCAAGCTCGTCACGTCACGCAGGAAGAGCTCGCCGACGCTGTCGGCGTCACGCGTCAGACGATCATCGCTATCGAGCGCGGGAATTACACCCCTTCGGTTCTGTTAGCGTTAAAAATTGCAAATTTTTTTAAACAATCTGTTGAAAAGATCTTCACCTATGAAAAATAACTCATTCGCACGAGCGATCGCAGCCGCGCTCGTCCTGATCGCACTCGCGATACTCCTCCTCGACCCTCTGAAACTGTGGATGCCGAACACGATGCAGATGTCACTTCTCATCTTCCTCTTTATAGCCGCCGCAGTCTTCGCGGGTTTTGTCTGGACCGAAAAAGGCCATGACGAGCGCGAGGCACTGCATATCATGATAGCCGGCCGCCTCGCCTACATCACCGGCATCGGCATTGTAACGCTCGGTATTATTGTACAGAGCATGCAGCATGCGCTCGATCCATGGCTTATCATCATCCTGGTCGCCATGGTTATAGCAAAAATTATCGGCTTTATTCACGCACAAATTAATCAATAAACGAGACAACAAAATGAAAAAAACATATCTCTTACTTATCGCGGCCGTCATCCTTCTCGGCGGATACACCATCTTTCGAGTACAACAAGGGCAACCAGCCCCCGTCAGTCAACCTGTCCCCGAAGATAAAGTGATAATGAAGGATGCAGATGAAATAAAGACGGATGACAAAGATGACGCCATGATGAAGGACGATGACGTCGCCGAAGACGAAACGATGATGAAGGACAAAGAAATTTCCGGATCAACGAGCTTTCGCGGAACTGTGCTTGCGGGATCTGCCGCACCACTCCTCGACTTTGATCAGGAAGACTATGAGGCAGCCCTCGCTGCGAATAAAAATATTGTTCTCTACTTCTATGCGACCTGGTGCCCGATCTGTGTTGCTGAATTCCCGAAAATGCAGTTGGCGTTCAACCAGCTTGACGATAACTCAGTGGTGGGTTTCCGCGTAAACTACAATGACAATCAGACCGATGCGTACGAGACAGGACTCGCGCGTGAGTTCGGCGTTGCCTATCAACACACGAAGGTGTTCATAAAAAATGGCCAACGAATTCTCAAAGCGCCTGATAGCTGGGATACGGACCGCTACGTGAGCGAGATTGCCGAAAAACTTTTGTAGCATGGCAAACATTACCCATGCGGTAGCGTTTCTCGCCGGGTTGGTTTCATTCCTTTCGCCGTGCGTACTACCTATCATCCCCGGCTTTCTCGCGTACCTTGCCGGCACCTCGCTCGCCGATGCAAAAGAAAACCGCAAGGACATCTTTCTGAATAGCCTCTTCTTCGTTCTTGGCTTTTCGGTCATCTTCGCGCTCCTCGGCGTGCTCCTGAATACCCTCCTCGAGTCTTTCGCCTATGACGTCCAGATATGGCTGAGCCGCATTGGCGGCGCGATCATCATCTTCTTCGGCCTGTACCTCACTGGGTTGCTGAAAATTCCCTTCCTCGAAAAGACACACACGATCCAGGTGAAAAAACGATTCAAATCAAAATACGCGACATCGTTTCTTTTCGGACTTGCCTTTGCTGCCGGCTGGACGCCGTGCGTCGGCGCGGCGCTGGGAGCGATACTCGGACTTGCCGCGAGCCAGCCAGGAGCTGCGTTCGGGCTCCTCATGGCATACGCGCTCGGACTCGGTATGCCCTTTCTCGTCGTGGGACTCTTCGCCACACGGGTGCAGTCGTTCATGGCCCGTTCCGCGAAATACATCCATATCATCAATTCGCTGTTTGGCGTGATACTCATCGTACTCGGCGTCCTCATCTTTACTCAGCAATTGAATATCGTCGCAAACTTTGAACTCCTGAACAGCATTATCCAACGTTGATATGAAATACCGTCCGCTTCTCCTCAGGCTAGCTCTCATCGCGATCATAGGCACGATCGCCTATATCGAGTTCAAGAAACCGGCCCATCTCACCTCGAAGGAGGGGCAGCAGGTCGCCATCGACACGAGCAGCGGCCTCGCTGAAGAAAAGGCAAAAAAATATTCAGTTGCGCGCGAGATCACCGATCCCGAAGGGTTCATCAATGTCGACAGCATAACGATGAGCGAGCTCATCGGGAAGAAGGTCATTCTCCTCGATTTCTGGACCTACAGCTGTATCAACTGCCAGCGGACGCTTCCCTACCTCACGAGCTGGTATGAGAAATATCGCGACGAAGGACTCGAGATCGTCAGCATCCATACACCGGAGTTCGCTTTCGAACGAAAGATTGAGAACGTCCAGTGGGCAGTCGACAAATGGAATATCAAGTATCCCGTGGTGCTCGATAATGACTACGGTACCTGGTTCGCGTACGAGAATCGCTACTGGCCGAGAAAATACCTCATCGACATCGATGGATTTATCGTCTACGACCACATCGGAGAGGGCGGCTATGCTGAAACCGAACTCAAGATACAGGACCTCCTGAAGGAACGGCGCGAGCGACTGAATGAGAAAGCTGCTATCAGCTCAGGGACTGTCAATCCTGCCGGCGTCGAGGTCTCTCGCGCACAAAGTCCCGAGACCTACTTCGGCTCAGCGCGGAATACGAACCTGGGCAACGGCAAGCCGCTCTCAGGAGGCATTACCATCTTTGAAGCGCCGCAAACAATTCGTCAAAACCTTCTCTATCTCGACGGTGAGTGGATCGTAACCGAGGAGGAGTCCACGAACCGGCGAGCTGACGCACGGATCATCTATCAGTATGGCGCGCAGAAAGTATTTCTCGTTATGAGCGCAGCCGGCGGGAACATCATGGAAGTGCGCCGCGACGATCAGCCGCTTGACCCGTCCATTGCCGGCGAGGATATCTACTTCGAAAATGGAAATAGTTACGTGCGCGTTCAGGAAGAACGACTCTATCGGCTCATCGAGGACCAGACGCCCGGCACGCATACGCTCGAACTTATTATCCGCGATCCGGGGCTCAATGCATATGCGTTCACCTTTGGATAGCGCGCCGAAACATTGACACGGTTCGCGCGTTGCAGTAGGCTGCCTTGTTCCACAAGAGCGCTCTTTTCGTCAAACGCTTCACATGAGGTAGCCCCATGAAATTCGTTCTGCGCATTCCAGGTGTGGTCTTTCGCGACACGCTGGTCGACATGCAGAAGTCCGAGCTCTTCGGCAAGGGACCTATCGGCTCCATCTTCGTCGCGGGCAGCTGGAACATGTGGGGTGGCTCGGCCAGAAAGGAAGGCCACGTCCTCCCCCGCCAGTGCACACGCCTGAACTACTACGGCGAGGCTGACGAGTACGCCTGCACGATCGAAGTCCCGAAAGGGATCTACCAGATGAAACCGGTCGTCGCGACCACCTACCCCGACAAGCAGGGATTCGTATTCGGCATCTGGATCCCATGCCCTCCCGACATCGTCGGTTTTACCGAGGCGGGTGAGCGCCGGAAGTGGCAATTCGCCGTGAAGTAGCGATTCACGCATTCCAGGGCATCGGCCTCGTCAGAGCGCCGGTGCCCTTTCATATTTCAAGAGCCCGAAGCATTGCAAAGGCTGCCGCACTCGAGTAGGATACAAATATGCGAAACCGATTTGAAACAGACAAAGCTCTCGGAGCGGCCGCTACTGGCTACGCCATGATAGAGGTTGGCGGTTCTGAGGCTTTTCGAAATACCCTTGGAGAGGTCTCTCAGGAAATTGCCGGGGGTAGTATTGACGTGAACGCCATTGGCGGCACCGAGCTCGGCCATACGATCGAGAACATTCTGGAGATCGGCGTTGATCAGGTTGCGCCCATTGCGCTCGTGCTCGCCCTCTCCTACATTGGCCTCAGAACGATGTTCCGTGGTTTTAGCAAAGACAGTGCCCGATGATGGACGACCGTGACAAAGCGCTTTTCGAAAAAATAGAAGAGAGGATACTTGACGGACTTGATGAGAGCAACGCGATCACTTTTCTCGCGAAACTCTCGCTCGACGAGTACGACCGCCTCATCGCTCTGCTGGGAAAAGTGGACGCAACTTCCCTTCCCGACGCGGTACGCGCTGAACTGATCTCGATATTTCAGCGGCTCAGGGACGCCAAAAAACAGGCGCAAGCGTAAACACCCACGCGACTCCTATGGCATCCCTCTATGAGTGCGAGGTGCGGTATACCATCACTGACATTCGGTCGTTCACCGATACACTTCAGAAGCTCGGCGCACGGCTGGCCTATCCATACGCTTTCACCGACTATTATTTCGTGCCGGGAGAGAAAGCATGGGATCCGCTTGAGAAGAATCTCCGTATACGGGAATGGCAGACGCCTGAGAATCCCACGACCGTCTATTTCGTAAAAAACGAGATCATCACGTCAGACGATGTACAGTGTAAACGGGCCCTCTACCCTGACGGTAAGGTTCCGCTCATGAGCGCCGACCGGGAAACCTGCGCGCGCGTGCTCGCGGACCTCGGTTTTATCCCGTGGATAACGGTCAAGAAGGAGCGCGCATCGTTCTGGGAGGTTCCAAAGTACGACTTCAAAACCGTGACTGAATACATCGAGGGATTAGGTTGGACCGGTGAGCTGGAATTCGAGGGTAGTGATATAAAAAGAGCTCAAACGAAAATTCAGAAGGCCCTGGCCCTTCTGAATATCCCGAAGGAAGCAGTCAGCGAAAAACCCGTCTCAGTGCTCTACGCGGAGCAGGTTGGCCATTTTCGATAAAAAACCACAGTCCTCGAAGCCCTGGGGACAAGGTGGGTTGACCCCGTTAGAGATTCCGTCTCTAACGGGGTTGACACCGATGCGGAAAATAGTCTATGGTGTGAGGTCAGTACGAACCTTTCACGTTCCTTACACATAGGGGAATACGATGCCGCGTACGAATCTGTTCGTGGGGACCGTTCGATGCTGCGCAGTCATCTACGGCATAATCTGGGCCGTGACCTATTTCTACGTATCCGGCTGGGAGCGGATCTTCATGGCTGCCCTGACTCTTGCGCACGCCGTCTTCATCATCGGAGACTTCTCCCTCGTGCTTCGGTTGAAACTGAAGCCAATCCTCGACAATCCGACGCTCGAGGACCGACGCCACCTTCTCGCGGTGAATACCCTTCTCATGTTCCTCTTCTACTTCGGAGGGTTACGGAAGGACGACCTCCGAAAGGAGTACGAGCAGGAGGTGCGCTTCCTACGGGAGGCAACTATTCTCATCGCGGCCGCCCGTGACTGCTCGACTGAGTGTGCGACTCGGGTCACGAGACTCGTTCGTAAGCGAGAACTTTCGCTCGCCCAGTCTACCGTGAAGGACGAGCTACGGAAACGCTCACGAGCCGCGACAGCAGAGCAGAGCATCCTCAATCGAGCCGAGGAGCTCGAATGCGCCTCAAACGTCATGCCTCTGATACAGAGCGGACGGCACGACGAAGCGCTGCAGCATCTCTCACGCGCTCAAAGCCTTCTTCAGGAGGCCGACAGCCTCGGTATCAGGGGGCGTGTCGCTTTGCTCGTCACGCAAGGCGAGTTTGACAAAGCGCAAGGCAAGATCAGCCAGGCGAAGAGAGCGAGGGAGCGGGAGGAGCTGCTTTCCGGCCTCACTCGCAGGGTCGAGCTTGCGCGCCCCGAACACCGCCCGAAGCTGGAAAGGCTTCTGGAAGAGGTCTCACGTGCCGAGTACACATCTCGCGCCTACCGCAAGGCGCGGTATGAACTGGACAAGGCCCTCGAGCAATCAGAGGGCAGGCCGAATTGAGTGTGATACATGGAGAACTACAAAACGCCGTCGAGCTCAACTCGGCGGCGTTCTTTCTTTATAAACGCTACCTAGACGACTACCTTACGAGCCTACACCAGGCCATTAGGGTCACTTTACTTTTTCCCGTTCCAAACGATCCAAAAGCGATCGCAGACGCATCGTCGCTACCCCTATCCGCGAATCAGCCGTACCGTAATACACAAAGAGCCGCCCGCGTATCACTACTGAACCGCAGGGAAATACGACGTTATTAACCTGGCCCTCTATCTCATAGGACATCTCGGGAGCGAGGATCGGAGCCTGCGTGCGTGCCAGCACACGGGTCGGGTCTTTCAGGTCAAGGAGAACGGCCTTCACCCGATAGTCGTGATCTTTGCGTGCAACGCCATGATACAGAAGAAGCCAGCCTCGCCGCGTCGCTATCGGCGGCCCTGCGATCCCGATCTTTGAGCTGTCCGCGATACCGGTCCGCGGATTCATCAGGATTTTCCCCTTGAGCCATTTCGACTCGCCGAAGGTCAGTCTGTCCACGAAATCGATCCAAATGCTGACACCCAGACGGTGCAGGATCACGAACTTGCCGCCTATCTTTTTCGGGAATAAGGCTGCGTCTTTATCATCCACGCCGGGCGGGGATATGAGCTGCGGGTCGGTCCAGTTCCAGCGGTGCGCCAGAAAATCGTCAACACTGATGGAGGTCAAAGCGACTCGCGGCGGTTCGACGCCATTGAACGCCGTATAACACATGTACAGTGTGTTGCCGATCTTGGTTATCCTCGGGTCTTCGCATCCTGAATTGCCGTTTGGGACTTTCTTCGCCTCAAAATCGGCCCGCGGCGCGTAGATCGGATCGCTCAGACGCTCATCGACCGAAAAACCGTCCTTGCTGGACGCATACCCGAAGACCGACGTGTTGTCCTCGGACGACGCGCGATACACGATATGCACTTTGCCTCCCAGATAGATCGCAGCGGGGTTGAACGCAGCTTTTGCTTCCCACGCATGTAAGGGTTCAGGCACGATGATAGGATTACCGCTGAATCGGTGCAGATCTGCCTCCGGCTTCTTGGTCCCGCGCACGATCTGGGCAATGCTCACGACAGGCGCTGTTGCCACACAGCAGGTCGTATCGGCCGCACCATAATAGACGCGGAGCTGTCCGCGGTGCACGAGCGCTCCGGTCGGGAAAACGATGTTCGGCACCTTCCCATACTTTTCATACTCGAACTCAGGCGTCATCAGGGGCGTGTGGCTGCGGCCGAGGATCCTCAATGGATTCCGCCGGTGCACCAGCACCGCTTCAATGCCGAAAACCGGCGGCGGGGAGAAATAATTCTGGATGTATGAGTAGATGATCAGCCAGCCGTTCCTTGTCAGGACCGGCGGAGCGCCAACCTCAACGTGGTCTTTTTCACTGCGCTGGAGATACAGAATGTGCTCGTTCAATGAGTCGGACCACCGGCGCCAAAATGAGTGCGACCACAGATCCTCTATGCGGCCCGCGAGCGCCACACAGATGCGGGCCGGCGGCATGTCAGTATGCATCGTGAACAAGACGGCATACTTTCCATGGATCTTCTCGGGGAACAATACCATGGCCTTCGCGTTGAACGGTGTGACCAGGCGCCGCTCCTCGATCGTCTTGAAATCCTTGGTCACTGCTACCGCGACTTTGATGCCTTCGGCGCTGAACGGATACGTACCCAGCGCTGTGTAGAAAATGTAGAAACTCCCGTCGATCTCGGTGACCCGCGGATCCTCGCATCCGTAGCGTTCCCACTCCTCTTGCGGAGCTATCAACTGGCGGTGGCCGTGAAAATGCACGCCATCGGCGCTTTCAGCGTAGCCGATGGTCGATCGCTCCATGTAGACGCCGTCGAATTCGCCGGGCGCGGATACGGCGCGATACACCAGGTGAAATGTTCTGCCGTCTTTGACCACACAGCCATTGAACGCAGCCGAGGCCATCCAGGGGATCTGCGAATCTGGCTTCAAAACGGGATTTTCGCTCAAACGCGTGAGAAGCGACATACGTTAGGAAGAAACGGTCGCAATCTCAAGCTTCGGCTCGCGATGCATGAGAATCTTCTTTAAAAAATCCTTGAGCGGCGTACGCGCAACGCAGGAAACCATGTCCGCGCCGCCGTAGTAGACGAACAGATCCTTATCTTTCACCACGGCGCCGCACGAATAGATGATCCCCGATTTCATTCCAT
>JBBTUM010000168.1:0-4569 GCA_038063795.1 Patescibacteria group bacterium
ATGTCTACCCAAGATGTATATGAGCGCCTTGTACGTGGCGCAGTAATCTATTTACGGCGACTGCATAGCCTGGATAAGAATCAGCGGTATCTTGACTGGCTGAATAATCCGGAGATCCAACGGTACTCACGATTTCGCGCTCATGCGGTCACGATAGATGAGCTCGAAAATTTCTTGCAGCTCGTGAAGTTTACTCGAGATTTGCACTGTGCGATCATTGTCAGCACTGATAACAGACACATCGGAAATATTGCCCTCAATTCACTCGACGAACCGAATAAAAATGCTCACGTTTCTGTCATGGTCGGTGAACTATCCGCGTGGACCGAGGGGTATGTGGGGGAGGCCGTCGGACTTATAAGCCAGTTCGCCTTCGAAACTTTGGGCCTCCATCGGATATGGGCCGAGACGCCGCATCCGAAGTTCAATGAAGTGCTGCAACGGCTCGGCTGGGAGCATGAAAGCTACGCGCGTGAAGCTTTTAACATTGATGGTCAGTTCGTTGATCGGTCACGCTGGGCACTACTTGAACACGAGTGGAGAAATTTAACTCAAGTAAAGAGGTAACATCATGCCTTCTGCAGCGAAAAAGAAAATTTTGGTCGTCGGTGGCGCTGGTTATATCGGCGGCGCGGTAACGGACATTCTGATGCAGTCTGGTGCGTACGATTTCCGAGTGTATGACAACCTCACGTACGAAGAATCATATCGAAAGCCCATTGACTTCGTATATGGGGATATCCTTGATCACGATAGGCTCAAGGAGGAGCTAGACTGGTCGGACTGTGTCATCTGGCTCGCGGCGATCGTGGGTGACGGCGCGAGCAGCCTGGATGAGATCTTGACGATCCAGACCAACCAGGAGATGCTTCGATGGCTTGCGTCGCAGTATCGCAAGCGGATCATTTTTACTTCAACGTGCTCAGTCTACGGCGCGCAGGACGACGTGTTATTGAACGAATCATCCCCGATAGATCCAATTTCCCTGTATGCACACACAAAGATCAAAGCAGAGAAGTATTTGCGAGACTCCGATGCAGTCATCTTTCGATTGGGTACGCTCTTCGGCGTTTCGGATACGTATTCGCGGATTCGAATGGATCTTGTCGTAAATCTCATGACAGTGAAAGCGTTTTCTGCCGGGAAGATCAGTGTGTTCGGCGGCGATCAGTATCGCCCACTGCTTCATGTTCGTGATGCGGCAAAAGCAATCGTTCAGAGCATCGAATTCGATACATTGCGTCAGGCGGAAATATTCAATCTTAGCGCCATCAATATCACGATAAGCGATCTGGCCAGTCAAATAAAGAAACATTTTCCAAAATTGGTCATTGAGAGAACCGATATGTCATTTCAGGATGCTCGGAACTACAAAGTAACCTGTGATAAAGCCGAGACATTTTTCGGCTTCAAAGCACGTTATTCGATCGACGATGGCGTTCGGCAGCTCCTTGATTTATTCAAAAACAACCGAATAAAGAATTTCAACGACCCACATTTCTCTAACCAAGCGTTTCTAAAAAATTTTATTACGGGATAGAAGCATATGCATAGCACACACACATCAGAGCCACTGTTCATCGAAGGGGGCCTGGCAGTAGATGATAGAGGCTCGATCACGTTTGCGAACGATTTCGATTTTGCACAGGTGAAGCGTTTCTATATGGTGGAGAACGTTTCCACTGAGGTGGTCCGTGCGTATCACGGACACGCCAAAGAGGCGAAGTACGCGTTGATAGCATCTGGCTCAGCCATCGTTGTTGCCGTCGCGATGGATGACACGCGGGCGCCGAGCAAAGAGAACAAGGTGCATCGTTACGTGCTTTCTTCGAAGAAACCGGGCGTGCTATATATCCCGGCTGGGTTCGTGAACGGATTCAGAGCGCTTGAACCTCAGACGCGTATCCTTTTCTTTTCGACGTCGACGCTCGAGGAGTCAAAAGGTGATGACTTCAGGTTTCCAACGGACTACTGGGGTTCTGAGCTGTGGAACGTCGAGAACCGGTGAGGAACCTGCCTGATGAGTCTCGGTGGGTGTATGATTTCGATCTTTATTTTTGGGGAACTGATTGACCACTAAAAGTACGTATTGACACCTTGTGACCTGTCGTCTAGACTGTAGTCATAAACACACCCCAAGACTATGGACCAGGAAATCAAGCCAAACGCAGTCTACACGACCACAGAATCACGCAAGCTTTTGAAGGTCAGTGAAAGCACGCTCAAGCGGCTTCTGAAAAAAGGCCTGATCCGAGCGAATAAAGTCGGCAGACAATATCGCATCCTGGGGAAAGAGATACTTCGGCTCGTATCGCCTCAGTTGGAGCAACAGGCTGTCGAAAAGTATCTTGCGCTCAAGAAACAGGTCGTGACTAAGATCAATAAGTGGTAAGCGACCATGTGCGCGATCGCAGGATTTACGTATCGTGACGAATCGGCCATTATGAAGATGACCGATGCTCAATCACACCGCGGTCCTGATGATGGGGGGATTTATACTGCCGAAGGCATCTCGCTCGGTCATCGGCGACTGTCGATCATTGACGTTTCGCCTCACGGCCGTAATCCCTTGTTCAACGAGGATCGAAGTCTTGCCCTGGTGTTCAACGGAGAGATCTACAATTACAAGGAGCTGCGTGCAGATCTCATTTCACGCCACACGTTCTCATCGATGTCGGATGCTGAAACTATCCTGCATTTGTATGAGGAGATCGGCGTGCTCGCATTCGAGAAGCTGAACGGAATTTTTGCTCTTGCCCTGTGGGACGCGAAGAAGAAGGAGCTCGTTCTTGCGCGCGATCGGCTCGGGGTCAAGCCCCTGTATTACTATTTCGATAAAACCCATCTGTACTTCGCGTCGGAGATAAAGGCGTTCAAGGCTGCGGGATTGACGCTCGAGTTGCGCCCTGATGCGCTGAGTTATTACTTCACTCTTGGGTATACACCGCAGCCGATGACACCGATGAAGCATATCTGGAAAGTTCCTGCCGGTCAGTACGCGCTTTTCTCGAATGGAACTCTGAAGTTTGAGAAGTTCTGGAAGATCGCTGAGTTCGGGAAAATAGGCTCTCGGAGTACGATTCACGGGTTCATGCGCGACCTCTTCGATGACTCGGTGCGTCATCAGGTCCTGTCTGACCGTCCGGTCGGGATTTTATTGTCAGGCGGTATCGACTCGAGCGTTCTGACCAGTGTAGCTCGACGCTATTTGCCCGGTAAAATAAAAACATTCACGGTCGGGTATGAGGTTCCCGGGGCTGACAAATTCAATGATGATTTACTGCTTGCGCGTGACTCGAGCAAATACTATAACACGGACCACCACGAACTCATCGTCAGAGCGAATGACGTCCGCGAGCATTTTGAGGATGTAGTATATCATCTGGACGAGCCGATCAATAACGCTGTTCAGATAGCATCATACCTTCTGGCTCGCGAGGCATCGAAGGTGGTTCCGGTCGTGCTCTCAGGCGCAGGCGGCGATGAACTGTTTGGCGGCTATCCGAGATATCGCTATAGCGCGCAGATCGACCGATGGCAGAAGCTCCCGCGTATGCTACGCCGTGTCTCTTTGCCGATCGTTGAGCGGTTTACTGGTCGGAAACTTGGTGATAAGCTGGAAAGTAGAGGCGTGGACCGCTATCGACAGTTCATGTTTCGACGCGATCCAGGGAATGCAAAAGTGTTCAAGTCAGGCGTACTGGATGAGCGTGGGCCGATGGAACATTTTCGAGAAACTTTTTTTTCTGATGCGATGCCGCTCTCAGAGACCGAGCGTATGGAATACATTGATATGATGACCTGGATGCAAGATCACGCATTGCTGCAGGAAAATAAGATGACGATGGCATGGGGCGTTGAGGAGCGCGTGCCCTTTCTGGATCATCGGATCGCCGAGCTATCGTTCCGCATCCCTATGCGGTATAAGGTGTCACATCACTCCACAAAGCGCATCATGCGCGAAGCATTCGAGAAAGACATCAATCCGCGTGTCCTGAACGAACCGAAACGAGGGTTTCCTAATCCGATGGCTAAGTGGCTGAAGAGGGAGCTCCATACGTATGCGAAAGAGATTCTCTCGCCGTCGTACTGTCGGGAAACTGAAGCTTTTTTCGATTTTGGAGAAATGCAGCGGTTGGTCGATGATCATGCTGCCGAGCGGGGGTATCACATGA
This sequence comes from Patescibacteria group bacterium, assembly GCA_038063795.1. Classification (GTDB taxonomy): domain Bacteria; phylum Patescibacteriota; class Patescibacteriia; order UBA1558; family 2-01-FULL-52-15; genus JBBTUM01. The sequence goes on from JBBTUM010000168.1 coordinate 4,176, forward strand.
ATTTGATCTGGGGGCTGCTCACCTGGCAGGTATGGTACAGAAAATTTTTAGCGTAAGCATAGAGCTGGCATATGAATAAAGCGTTAGTAATCATTGGCGGCAACCTCGTAAAGGATCTTGAAACAGGGGTCTGGCGTTCGACCAATTTTTCAGAGGGCGACAACTTCGGAGCGCTCGGCGATCGGTACCGAGTGCTTGCCGGAGCATATCTCTACAGGGAAGATCCAAGCCAGACTGTCATCACACTCGGCGGAAAGGGGCAGCTTGCTGTTTTTCCGGATGCACCGAACATTTCTGAAGCAATAAAAAGCGAGCTCGTCGATCTCGGAGTACCCGGCGATAAAATCTTTTGTGAGACGAACTCCGGCAATACATACCAGCAGCTCGTCGAACT
>JBBTUM010000169.1:0-3098 GCA_038063795.1 Patescibacteria group bacterium
ATCCCTGCGGCCCAAGCCCGCGCTCTGCAACCCGTTCCTCCGGCAGGGAAAGTTCCATCACGCGATCTCCGAGCTGCACGTCCGTCCCATCTGACAACGCAAAGCTCCACTGCGACGGTATCATGGAGCCATTCAAAATGCCCGCTTCGAATGTTTCGGGTTGATGTCTGCGTTCGATCTCTTCTGCGCGAGCCCTAACCTCGGGATCAAAATAACGGTCGCGCGTGAACGGCTCAGCGAGAGTCGCCATCTTTTCGATAAAATCATCCCGATCAGCATACTGCAGCTCCTGGAACGCTCTCTTTATCTGTTCGGTCCGCTCGCTGCCAAAGATGAATTCGGCCTCCGCGAATGACCGTTCGCCATTCTCCTCAAGCATGAGATTGATAGGGCGCATATGCTTTTCGAGCGCCCGATCGTACAAGCGTCCCATATTGGTCCGTATATTATCCGAGCGTTCCTGATATAACCGCTCGAACTCCGCGCGTCCAGCTCGATCAGCGTCATCGGCCACATGCTGTCCCGCATCAGGTTGAGTTACCTCATTGTATTCTGGCATAAGGTCGCGATAAAAATAGAGATCATACGGCCACGTCGAACATGATGAAGAAAAAAACGAATCCAATGGCGAGCGACACGAGAGCGAACGTCACTACCTCGCTCTTCGTTCTGAAAAGGGGATAGAGTCGATGCTCACGCAGGCGGCGCATCAGCGGGAAACGCTCATTCAATGCACCGAGGTTGCTCCGGTAGTTGAAGAAGACAAGGGCGAACGCGAAGAACGTGAGTGCGAGGAGACCAAAGAGGATCTGAGTTGTTATCATAGTAGTACTCTAACACTGACATACGCGTCCGACAAATCGAAGCTGAGCGGCACGTTCACTTTTTTTGAAAATCCAAAGAGGCAGAATTCACGCAGTACCGCTTGCCGGTCGGCTGCGGACCGTCGTCGAAGACGTGCCCCAGGTGCGCCCCGCATTTCGCACAGACGATCTCCGTCCTCTTCATGCGGAGCGAGAAATCAGATGCTTCTGAAATCGCTCCTTCCTTGACTGGCCGGAAATAGCTGGGCCAGCCCGACCGTGAGTCGTATTTCGTCTCCGATGAGAAAAGTTCGGCGCCGCATACCACGCAGCGGTACATGCCGGGCGCTTTCAGACCACAGTATTGCCCGGAGAAAGGCGCTTCAGTACCTTTCTCCTGCGTGACGTGATACTGCTCCGATGTCAGCCTTTGTTTCAGATCATCGATATTTTTCTGCATAGTATTCGATCGCTACTTCTTTGGCGCGTATAGGATATACGATATCGGATCGACGCAGCTCGTCAATAGGCATCCAGACGGGTTCATAGCGATCCTGCGAACTGTTACGATCCCGCTCCTCTCCGCCGAGGGCGAGTACGCCTGTGCATACGCTGCTGAAATAAAAAAATTCGTCGCTCTCGATATCGCGGTACCGCTGCTGCAGTCGCAACGGCTCACGGGTATCAAGCACGACGTCGAGGCCTGTCTCCTCCTTGCATTCACGGATCGCCGCATCCAGAGGCTCTTCGCCCTGTTCCACCATGCCGCCGGGAAGAGCAAAATACTCATGCCCGTCGCGTACGCGATGCATGAGAAGTAGACCGCGTTCAGTTGCAAGAATGACGGCAGCCCTCTTCCGCCTCATGGCTTGCTGACTGCGAAAAAAGTCTCCGGCCGAAGGTACGGCGCGAACTTCTTTAGCCGCTCTACGAGCGATTTCCGCTCTTTCTCGGACCGCGCAGTACTGTAGAGAGCCTTGAGATTCTGGATATTCCGCTGGCGAAGCTTTCTCTGGCGGATGACCATGCTTCGTTTCGTTGTATTGACCTTTGACATACTGTGCACATCTTAGCTGAGAGTCAATTATTCAGCAAGGAGACGCTATGAAAAAGCGGCAACCCACGAAGGATCACCGCTTTTCTTGATCATTGGTAGCCGTTCCGCTTTACGAGCACGAGCGTACCGATGATGAGGACACTGCCTCCGAGCATCCAGGCTACGGGGATGGAATACATCTCAGCCACAAAGCCGCTGATCAACAAGCCGACCATTGCTCCCGCGTTATTCGCGTTCGCCGCGAGCGACAGGAGCGTCGCCCGCTCGAGACTGGGAATGTGATGGTTCAGATACGCGTCCCTGAGCGGACGATACACGCCGCGAGCAACCTCATGCAGGAGAAAGACCGCGAGAGCGGCTGGCAGCGTTCGCGTGAGTGACGCCGCGATAATGCCGATGCCGATCGCGACCTGCGTCCATACGAGAGCCTGTGATTCGAGGCGGATCGTGCGCACGAGACGCGGCGCAAGGAGCGCGCCCATCGCGAGTGCTGCCGAGATGCCGCCGAATATCAACCCCATACCGAACGTGCCGGAAAAGAACTGTGAGAAGAAAGGTTGCCATTGCATGTTCGGCGCCTGCACCGCGAAGAGCTGGAGAATGCCCATGCCGGCGACGAACTTCACGACCGAGCTTCTCCGTCCGAAGGAGAGGCTCGTACGCACCGTATCGAACATCGCCCGAACGTTCGCGCGCATCGAGAAACGCCGCCTCGTGAAGTACTCCTCCTTCATCACGAATGCCGCGACCACGCCTGACGCGAAAACGACTGCGCCTCCGACGACCCACGGCACCGCAAAGCCGATGGTCGCGAGCGCCCCGCCCATTACAGCTCCGCCGATGGTCGCGAGGTTCGATATGAGCTGCTCCCGCGCGAAGAGCCCGTCGAGAGACCCGCGAAAGCCGAAGTAGTTCAGCCTATCGACGAGCCACGCCTGGAACGCGCCGGTCGCGAGCGTGGTACCCACGGCCGCGGTCGCTTCCGCGAGCAGGAACCCGGGAAGCGAGTCTGACGCGGCGTAGATGAAGAAGGCGCTCCCGAAGACGATACTCGACAGTACGTACGACAACTTACGTCCGAATACGTCGGCCACGATGCCGGTCGGCACTTCGAAAAGGAAGAGCGTCGTGAAGTACGTGAAGTTCACGAGGTTCACCTCGAAGAGGATCAGTCCCATCGACAAGAGAAAGAGCACGTACGTCGACATCGTAAAGGAAGTCCCGAAGCGTACAACGAG
>JBBTUM010000170.1:0-1651 GCA_038063795.1 Patescibacteria group bacterium
TGAAGGAGAAGCTGACTGTAGCGCAGACGTCAGAACGGCCGCTATCGCCCGGGCGACGAAAGGAGCCCGACCCAGTACTCGTTGCATGGGAGGGCAGGCTGCGCGAGCGACTTGGTTTTGCCGCGCGTATCAGAAAGACCCGCCACGGAGGCATCGTCGAGTTCACCTTTCAGTCAGATGAGGACCTGAAATCGCTTCTGGATCGACTCCTGGGAGAGCATTAGAATTCAATGTTGGTCGGCTTGATCTTCCGCAGTTGATGGCGGATCTTTTCGTGCGCAACCCCTGTCTTCGCGGACTGCAGCCATTCGGCAGACGGCCCTTTCCTTTTTTTATCCTTAAGGATCTCCACGACATCGCCGCTTTTGAGTACGGTGTCGAGGCTCGCCATGTGATCGTTCACGCGGGCGCCGACGGCGTGTGCGCCGAGATCGGAGTGTATCTGATAGGCGAAATCGATCGGCGTTGCATTGTCCGGCAGGTCCAGCACGTCGCCATCGGGAGTGAAGACGAAGATCCGGTTCTGAAAAATATCGTTCTTGATATTCTTGACGTACTCCATGTCATCCTTGATCTTTTTCTGCCAGCCGATGAGCTCCTGGATCCATCTGAGGCTTTTCTTTGATTCATTCGTGTGGAGCTCTTTGTATTTCGTATGGGCGGCGATGCCGTACTCGGCGGTGTTGTGCATGAACTCATCGCGGATCTGAAATTCGACCACTTTCCCGAAATCGGTGAAGACCGAGGTATGGAGCGACTGGTACCCGTTCGGTTTCGGTTGCGCTATGTAATCCTTGATGCGGCCCTTCAGAGGCGTCCACTTCGCGTGGATCGCGCCGAGTACGAGGTAGCAGTCGGGTACGCCTTTCACGATGACACGGAGCGCGATGAGATCATAGATCTTGTTGATGTCCCAGTTCCTGGTCATGAGTTTCTTGTAGAGACTGTAGATGTGTTTCACGCGTCCCTGAATGTCGATATACGGGATCTGATTTCTAATGAGCTCACGTTCGATCAGGTACTTCACCTTGTCGATATATTTGGTCTCATTCTTGAGTCGGTCGTGAGCGATCGCGACCACGCGCTTGTAATCATCGGGGAGGATGTAGGGGAAGGCCTCGTCCTCGAGGCGGCTCTTCAGCTCGAACATGCCCAAGCGGTTCGCGAGCGGAGCGTAGAGTTCCATCGTCTCGCGCGCGATCCGAAGCTGCTTGTCAGGACGCAGCGCGCTTAACGTCTGAACATTATGCAGATTATTCGCGAGCTTGATGAGGATGACGCGAAGATCCTTCGACATCGCGAAGAACAGCTTTCTGAGATTTTCCGCATAGCGCGTAATGCCGCGGTATTTGATGGGGGCAAGTTTCGTGACACCATCGACCAAGCTTGCGACCTCTTTTCCGAACTCTTTCTTGATGTCTTCGATCGTGTACTTCGTATCCTCGGGGACGTCGTGCAGCATGCCGGCGATCAGTGTCGGCATGTCGACTTTGAGTTCGGCAAGATAGTAGACGGTCGCGATGCAGTGATGGATATATTCCTCACCGCTTGTGCGTTTCACGCCGCTATGCGCCTTTTCGGCAAAATGATAGGCGCGCGTCAAGTCGGCCAGATTCGCCTCTGGATAGTTCTTGTACAAGAGCTCCTTGAG
>JBBTUM010000170.1:1661-1915 GCA_038063795.1 Patescibacteria group bacterium
TTGAGTATCGCCCACGTAAAGAGTTTCATGGCACTCACTATCGTAGAATAAAAGAAACAGCCCCGCAAGGCTGTCTTTGGGAGGACGTGTCGGCGCTATGATTTCTCAGGGCGGTAGGTACACTCTTTGTTCGAGCACTTGACCGTGCCTTTTAGGTCCTCGGTGAGGAGGCTGCCGCAGGTTGGGCACTTTTCACCGGTCGGTTTCTGCCAGAGGGCGAACTTGCAGGCAGGGTATTGATCGCAGGAAAAGAA
>JBBTUM010000171.1:0-3568 GCA_038063795.1 Patescibacteria group bacterium
CGCTAGTGTCCGCGATCGTCCCACCGCCAGCCTCGACGAGGCTCACCATGAAGCTCTGAGCAGTCATGAGTATATCGATCTCGTCTTGAGAAGGGGCGGGGTCTCCTCGTGCCGCCTTGCGACGGAGCATCACCGTCTCGTTCACTGTGAGAAGCACATCTATACAATCCACCTTGGAGAGGTGGAAGAGCGATCGGAGCAGAGTATCTATCTCGTCCGCGCTATCAAGATCGATGTCGCGAGCGATGCGAGCATGCTGATAAGCTCGTAGGGACAGTGCCCCGCGCTCCATTACAACGAATGGAGCATCGATCCATCGCGCCGATTCCAGTTTCGCCAGCAAGTCACTGGCGAGAACAAAGGTCTCGGCGACCCTGGGTTTTCCGGTTGAGTCAAGGTAAAAGAAATCATTCCTGGCCACGATCGATCGGATTAGGTCTCCGATTGGCGTGGCCGAAAACTCGCCGAGCGCTGGTACGCCCTCGGCCGCAGCTAGAGCGGCCACAACCGAGCTCTTCCCGGTTGCATCGATACCGTCGATGGCGAGTAACTTCACGCGCGCAGCGCCTCCACGAGCACTCGCCTCGATTCCGACGACATCTGAAGCCCATCCAGATCGCTAGGTTTGCTTATATAGAGCAGCGAGTCATGCTCACTGGGTTCAAGGCGTATCTCACCGTCCCCGCGGACGACAAAGTTGATCTGACGCACACGCCGGCCAGATGACGACGTGTAATCGAAGCTCGGGCAGAGAGCATCGATGTGCGTAACGATCACCGATGTCTCCTCCACCATTTCCCGTCGCAGACAGTCAACGATGCTCTCGCCCTGCTCCATCCCCCCGCCCGGCAACTCGTAGAGCCCGGGAAGGTAGTCGTCAGAAAGTGCACGGCGTACGATGAGCGTCCCCGCAGGGCGTTTCAGCAAGGCGCCAGTGCACAGTTGGCCGATGCCATCGGCAATGCACTCCGACAACACGCGGATCAAGGCGTCTTTGACGTCATCATGAACCAGCATGGGCAACTCTCTTGAGGACTTCAGCATAATGTCCGATGACGCTACCATGCCGGTCGGACATGGTCCATACGGGTACCTTGATCAACCGTGAAGTGAGCGAGCGTGCATTGGTGAATCTTGATCGAGTCCAATCCACCTGGGCGACGAGCCCATGCATCGGAAGCGGCAGGCTGTGGAGGAGCGGGTACCCTGATACATCTCCGGTGCTACCAGGCATATCAAAGTCCGGCGCATCCAGGTCTGTGGCGAGCTTCATGATCGACGCGGCGATCTCGGGCGTTCGCGCGACCATCGGAAAAGCATACCAACTCTTGCGCCCGGGCAAATCGAACGCATGGCGGACCGCGGAAGAGGCCTCCAAAGCGCTAGAAAACACCTCGGCGGTCAAGTTTCTCTCATTGAGAATCGAGTCCAGTCGTCGGAGAAGCGCCAACGCAAGAGCGATAGCAAGCGGGTGTGCGCGGAACTTCAGGCCGAAGCCTGTCTTGGAGAAAACCGACAGGGGATGCGAGCGGGGGATCTCGCTCGAGCACCTCTTGTTGTAGTGCCCGTAGAGCAGAGATCGGTAGTAGAGCCCCTCATCGTCGGTGCACAAGACACCGCCTTCGCCGCCGGTAATAGTCTTCGCGCCCTGCAAAGACCATGCGGCGGCGTAGCCCTGAGTTCCGACAACGGTCCCGTTCGCTGCGCCATGAGCGTGAGAGCAATCCTCGATAAGCAACGCTCCGGCGTCATCACATATCGCCTTGATAGCGGCAATGTCCGCCGGAATGCCCCACATGTGAGTTAGGACAACTGCTCGAACGGAGTCATCCATGACGTCGCGAAGAGTCTCCGGAGTGATGTTGCCCGAATCATCGCAATCGCAGAGTACGATCCGAACCGGTCTGTAAAGAAGCGGCGTGAACGTCGCGAAGAAGGTATAAGCGGGCACGACAACGGTAGCATCAGGCGGCAAGTCAAGCGACCAGAAGATCGACGCAAGAGCAGACGTCCCGGAGTTAGTGAGCAGCGCGAAGCGTCGGCCGTGCAGCTCACGGAACACGCGCTCAAACTCACCGAAGACGTCGGAGTTGTCGTAGATCGAGACACATCGCCGGAGCTGCGTAAGCACCTCGGACTCGATTTCGTCATCGATCTCAGGCCACTGGTACTTTGAAGTGGGCATCTCCGAACCTCAAAGAGGTCAGCGAGGCAATTAGAGCTTCACTCAGCCCGCTTGCCCGCAGAATCGCGCTCGGGTCAACGGACCGCCGCTCGCTCGCCGAAATGTAGCACGCATCAATGAGCGCCATATGGGCGAAGTGCCGGGTGTAGTCGAGCTCCGTTCGCTGATCGAGCCCATCGATGAGATTGCAGAAGTAGTCGATCTGGTCAACGCACGCGGAGGGCCATGTTTCCGTACGAGTGAGCTGTTCGATCGGATTGCCTGCGAGATCGAGACGCGCGATATGCTCGCGGGACACCTCGATTGCACCCTTCGTCCCGAGGACGCGCAGGACTTCCTGTTTCTTGGGAAAGGCTCGCGAAACGACGAAACTCCCACACAGCGTGCGTATCTCGGGGGCAACATAGTCGAACAAAGTAAAGGCCGTGTCCTCAACATCGTAGGTCTGCCGCTCTCGCGCGGCGTTGCCCATTCGTGCAGAGACGCTACTCGGGAGCCCGAAGTACCAGATAAGCAGATCGATCATGTGGTAGCCAAGGTCGAGCAGGGCGCCGCCGCCAGCATGGGCTCTGGACGCGCGCCATCCCTGATCAAGTCGCTGGACGTTCAACGACTGTTGCGCCTCGATCGCATACAACCGACCGATGCGACCACGCATCTGATTGAAGGTTGTGAAGACAGGATGAAATCGCCGCATGACCGCGACCATCATCTTGACGTTTCTGTTCGATACGAGCTCATGCAGCTCGACGGCTTCGCCGAGCGACATGGCGAAAGGCTTTTCTTTGATAATGTGAATGCCCTTGGCAGAGATCGCATCGATTGCGGACTTGTACTGAAAATGAGGCAGACAGAGTATGGCGATATCGACAGGGCTATTCTCAATCAAGGTCTCGATGGAATCGTAGGATGAGAACCCAGTGATGCCGCGCGCTGACAGCTCATTTGCGCGCGCCGCAAGGAGTTCCTTGTCGGTATCACAAATGGCTTCAAGCCACGCGATGTTGCTCTCAAGGACGGCGGTAAGGTGGTCGGTGAAGGCTTGCTTTCCGAGTCCGACGAGCGCGACATGTTTCTTTCGCAGCATTGGGCGTCCGATCGTCCTGGCGTGGCTCTACGTGCCGTTGACGGTACTACACCAGCTGCCGCGGCGTCAGCCGGTTCAGGAACGGGGCGAACGACGCCCGAGGCACGACGGCACGACGGCACGCCCGCGATGGCTGACACCCTACGTCGGATCGACGCCGTTCGCCTCGACGGGCACGGATCCGGCCGGGTACGGTGGATCTGTTGGCGGCCAGCAGCGCCTTGCGAGCCGCAAGTCGGGTCCCGCCACGTTCGCGTATGCGAACCCACCTCCCCGCCTTCGTGCAGCACCTCACG
>JBBTUM010000172.1:0-4284 GCA_038063795.1 Patescibacteria group bacterium
ATCGTCTGTGTCGGGATCATAGCGCTCATCGCAGATATGACGCTCCGCGGCTTTTTCTGGGGCGGCATGGGAAAACGTTCGGGCAAGAGCAGCCAGGGGCAAGGCATTCTCATACTTATAGGCATCGCCCTCGCTATCATAGCCCCGCTCGTCGCAAAGCTCATACAGCTCGCCGTCTCGCGGAAACGCGAATTCCTGGCAGATGCGTCCGGCGCCCTCGCGACGCGGTACCCCGAAGGCCTGGCACGCGCCCTTGAAAAAATAGCCGCGAGTCCGACGCCCCTGCAGAACGCGAACCGGGCAACAGCGCACCTCTACATCGCAAATCCCTTCAAGGACGGCGGACTCGGGCGTGCGATGACCAACCTCTTTTCCACACACCCACCTCTCGAAGAACGCATACGACGATTAAGAACCATGTAGTATGATCGACAACCTTCTCGACAGATTCACCTCGCATTTCAAAAAAATCCTCATCCAGGCCCAGAACATTGCCTGGCAGGAAGAAAGTGGCGCGATCGAACCGGCGCACCTCCTCGAAGCCATGCTTCAGCAGCAAGGGTGCGTCGGCATCGACATCATGCAGCGGCAGAACGTCACGCTCCAGACCGTGACCTTCCGTTCGCCTGAGCGGCTCAATGTGAACGTAAAGCGTTCGGAGAACGCTGATTTCTGGAATATGCCACAGCCGTCTTCGCGGAGCCAGCGCATCATCGAATTCGCCGTGAAGACGTCATTCGAATATCGCCACAAATACGTCGGGAGCGAGCATCTGCTGGTCGGCATCATCAAGATCCCCGACGGGAAGGTTCGGAGCATTTTCACCGAACACAACGTGAATACGCGCGCTCTCTTGGAGCACATCGATACCGTGCTGAAGAGCACCTCCCGCTTCAACACGCTGCAGCCGAATACACCTGCCGAGCACGATCACGAAACCGACACTGCGCTCGAGCCGGGATCGTCATCGATGCTGGAGCTCTTTACGACCGATCTCACGAACAAAACGATCCAGAAAGACATCGACCCTGTCATCGGTCGCACGCGTGAGATCGAGCGCCTGATCCACATCCTCTCACGCCGGACGAAGAACAACCCGATCCTCCTCGGAGACCCGGGCGTCGGCAAGACCGCCATCATCGAGGGACTCGCGAAGAAGATACTGAACGGAGAAGTTCCCGACGCCTTGAGCGATAAGCGTATCCTGACGCTCGACCTCTCCGGGGTCGTTGCCGGCACCATGTACCGGGGCGAATTCGAGAACCGTCTGAAGCAGATCATCGATGAGGTGAAGCAGGATCCGAGCATTGTCCTCTTCATCGACGAGATCCACAACATCATCGGCACCGGAGCGTCAGCCGGGTCCTTGGACGCTGCGAATATCCTGAAACCGGCGCTGGCGAGAGGCCAGCTGCGCTGTATCGGCGCGACGACGCACGAAGAGTACAAAAAGTTCATCGAGAGCGACAAGGCGCTCGAACGGCGCTTCCAGGTCATCATGGTGGACGAGGTCTCGGAGTCCGAGACATTCGAAATATTGAAAGGAGTACGCGAAAACTATGAGAACTATCACAACGTCACCATCACGGATGAAGCGCTCCGCGCGGCGATCCAGCTGAGCCAGCGGTACATCACCGACAAGAAGCTTCCGGATAAGGCCATCGACCTCATCGATGAAGCGGCATCGCAGATCAAAGTATCGAAGAAGCTGAACACCCAGGCGCGCCGTATCCGCGAGCTTGAACAGAACATTCGGGCGATCCAGGAAACGAAACGCAACTTCATACTGAACGAGAGCTACACGCAGGCGCTGAACCTGAAGGACCAGGAAGATATCATTCTTCAGGAGCTGAACACGCTGAAGGCGGAGCGGGATACAGGCGCACGAAAGCCGCTCGGTACCATCCACGCGTACGACATCGCCTACATCGTCGCACAAGCCACACGCGTACCCCTCTCCGAGATCATCGCGACCGAGCATCGTCAGCTGAGAAATCTCGAACGGGAGCTCAGCAAGCATCTGTACGGACAGAGCGAGGCCATCAGGCTGGTCGCTGAAACGCTGCGCAGGTCCCGATCTGGCCTCTCAGACCCCCGAAAGCCGCTCGGCTCGTTCATGTTCCTAGGGCCATCCGGCGTGGGAAAGACCGAGATGGCGCGGTTGCTATCGCGCATGCTCTTCAACCGAGAAGATGCGCTCATCCGCATCGACATGTCTGAATTCTCTGAACGATTCAACGTCTCGAAACTGATCGGCGCGCCTGCAGGCTACATCGGCTACAAGGAGGGCAACATCCTCACCGACTCCGTCCGCCGGAAGCCCTATAGCGTCGTGCTCTTCGACGAGATCGAAAAAGCCCATCCTGACGTCTTCAACCTTCTCCTGCCGGTGCTGGAGGACGGCTACCTCACCGATGCAGCGGGCAAGCGGGTGAATTTCAAGAACACGATCATCATCATGACCTCGAACATCGGACTGCGTGAGTTCACGAATCAGGCGCATGTCGGTTTTTCCCTCGAGGAGAGCGAGCATGTCCAACGCTTCCAGGAGTTCCGCGAACACATCATGAAAGCCCTCCGCGATCAATTCCGGCCAGAGTTCTTGAACCGGCTTGATAAGATCATCACCTTCAATCCACTGAACATGGCCGTTGCGAAGCGCATCATCAAGCGCGAGCTCGAGAACGTGAGACATCGACTCTCGGAACGCCACCAGTCCATAACGATCGACCCTGTCGTGATAGCGTCTCTCCTGAAACACTTCAAACCTGAGGAAGGCGCGCGTTCGCTCAAACGAGCAGTGGAAGAATTTCTCGTCAACCCACTTGCAAACCAGCTCCTCGCGAGCGAGCTCGGCAGAAAAAAAGCCATCAAAGCAACCGTCACGAACAAAGAAATTTCCTTCCAGTAAACAACCTTTCAAATTTAAAACAGGGCACGAACTGCCCTGTTTTATGTCCCGTAATACAACTTCCAGTGTTTTCTTCTACGTATACGTCCTCGAAAGCCTGAAGGACGGCCACCGTTATATTGGCTTTACATCGAATCTACGACGGCGCTTAGAAGAGCACCAGAAGGGCCTATCCTTTTCGACAAAATCTAAGAGGCCTCTAAAACTCATATATTATGAGGCTGGCCTGTCTGAAGAGGATGCCAGAAGACGTGAGCGTTATCTAAAAACGACCCAGGGCAGAAGATTTTTGGGCCTTCGGATAAGAGAGTATAAACAGTCAACTTCTGGTACTGGAAGTTGATATACGGGATATGCTGAAAAAACTCTACACACTGCTCCTCGACCTCGTCTTCCCCTTGGAATGCGTCTCCTGTAGCGCTCCTGACACGCTCCTCTGCGACCGATGCGAGCGCTCGATACCGGTACGCAACAGGCATGTCCAGAGACCGACAGAACATCTGGATACGCTCGTCATTTGCTCGACCTATAAAGAAGCGACCCTCAAGGCGATCATCACACGATTCAAGTACAACGGGGTCGCGGCCTATGCCGCGCCTCTCGTCAGACTTCTCGAAAAAGGGTATCGCAGCCTTCCTCATCACGTGGACCTTCACGTCGTTCCGATACCGCTCCATAAGCGAAAGAGGCGGATCCGCGGCTACAACCAGAGCGAGATCCTTGCGCGAGCGTTGTGTGAGAACCTCAGACTACCGATCGATACAAACCTCATGAGAATACGGTACACGCCGCAGCAGTCAAAGCGCTCGCGCGAAGAACGGCTGCGCAATGTCGAAAAAGCTTTTCGATACGACGGCGAGGAAGCGCCGCGCCATCTGCTGCTCATCGACGATGTGACAACGACCTTTGCGACACTTGAGAGCGCCGCGCGCGAGCTCAAACGGCGCGGCGCCGAGACCGTTGACGCCCTCGTCCTCGCGCAAAACAGGGATTAACCTTTTTGCAAATGCGGCCGAGGAGGGCTTGTCATCTCGACCGACCCTGAGCAAGTCCGCCAGCCGACGGATGAATCGAACGGGGAGCGGAGAGATCTCCATGGTACGGTAGCTGGGAGATTCCTCGACTTCGCTCGGGATGACTTAGCCAAGCCCTCCCCTGCCATGCTTCATACTCAAATGACTAATCAACCCGCTTCCACTCTTTGCTATAAGACTTCCCCATGAAGAGGACCGAAAATTGATTCAATATCCAGAGACCGATCACATGCGGGTACCCGAGCTTCCTGTACCTACTCGGATTATCGTAGACCTGCAATGAGCGAACGAACTGCGTCTTCCCGATCCTCGCCAGGCGACGCATCAGATCATTGTCCT
>JBBTUM010000173.1:0-1395 GCA_038063795.1 Patescibacteria group bacterium
GCTGGTGCGATCGAACGCGATCGATGTTATCGTCATCGACTCGGTAGCGGCCCTCGTCCCAAAAGCAGAACTCGAAGGCGAGATGGGAGACAGCCATATGGGCCTGCAGGCGCGTCTCATGAGCCAAGCGTTGCGAAAGCTCGCTGGCATCGTGAGCAAGTCGAAAACCATGGTCGTCTTCATCAATCAGATACGCATGAAGATCGGGGTTTTCTTCGGAAATCCAGAAACGACGACGGGCGGTAACGCGCTGAAGTTCTACGCGTCGGTCCGTATCGAAGTGCGTCGCGCGGCGCAGATCAAACAAGGCGAAAAGATCGTCGGAAACCGCACGAAGGCGAAGATCGTCAAGAACAAGGTCGCCCCTCCGTTCAAGACCTGCGAGTTCGACATCATGTACGATGAAGGGATATCGGTCACCGGCGACCTCCTTGACCTCGGCGTGCAATACCAGGCCATCACAAAATCCGGAAATTCGTATGCGTACGAAGGGACAAAGCTTGGCGTCGGCAGAGAAAACGCGAAAAAATTCCTTCAGGACGACCCGAAACTCCAAGCGACGCTCCGGAAGAAGATACTCGCGGACGCGCTCGGCCAAGTTTAACAGAGCATGAATTTTGTGCTATAAAAACAGTGCCAGCGGCGACGCTGGCACTGTTTTATGTCAATATGAACTATGAGCGATACGGCCAATAAAATATTTACGAATACAGCGGGGCAGGTTGTTCTCCGCTCGATTGATGTTGTGATCGGTATCGCGTCGCTTGCACTGATCACGCGGTATCTCGGCCAGTCAAATTTCGGCCACTATACGACCGTGTATGCCATACTACAGCTCTTTGTCATCGTCATCGATCTCGGCCTTTACCTCACCTTGCTTCGCGAGGTCTCGGGAGCTGAAGAAACCCGCATCCCTGCCATCACGAACAATTTCTTCACTATCCGCGTGATAAGCTCGGTCGCTCTCCTGGCTCTCGCCATCCTCACCATGTCGCTTTCGCCATACTCCCTGGAGGTCAAATTCGGCACGATAGCTCTTTCCGTGAGCTTCCTTTTTGCCACGCTCATCGCGATGTTGACCGCTCTGTTTCAGAAGCATCTCCAGATGGTAAAGATCGCGTCGCTCAATCTAGTGAATAAATTTCTATTTTTTTTCGCTATCATATGCATCGTCGTCCAAGATCTCGGCTTGCAAGCTATCTTCATCGGAGCTTCCCTCGCCTCCGCTCTCTCCTTCGCGCTCCTCTGGTATCTGCTGCGGACCATCCCCACGCCAGTGCGACTCGCCTTTGCCTATGATCCCGTGTACTGGAAGCATGTCCTGACCATCAGCTGGCCGCTGGCAGTCACTACAGCGCTCAATCTTATCTACTTCAAAGCTGATACCGTCATACT
>JBBTUM010000173.1:1405-5154 GCA_038063795.1 Patescibacteria group bacterium
ATACTTTCACTCTATCATTCACCGGAGGCGGTAGGCATCTATGGTGCCAGTTATCGAGTGCTGGAGATCATCGCATCGTTCCCGCACATGTTCATGGGGCTCATCTTGCCGCTCCTCACCGCAGCATGGGTAGCGCATGATGAGCGGACCCTTCAGGCGATATGGCGCAGAGCGTTCACGTTTTTCGCGTTCGTTTCCTTCCCGATGATCGCGGGCTCACTGGTCGTCGGGCGACCGCTCATGCGCATGATCGCCGGCGACGCCTTCTCGATATCGGGAGACCTTTTGAAAATCCTCGTGGTTGCCACAGCCGCGATATTTTTCGGGACGCTCTACACCTATATGGTGCTGGTCATCGACCGACAGCGAGATATGATACGCTATTTCCTGCTCACGGCTGTACTCGCGCTCGCAGGATACTTCTTTTTTATCCCCGCTTTTTCATTCTGGGGAGCCGCGTGGGTCACTGTCGCAAGCGAAATACTGATAGTGATCGGCGCGTGGGCAGTGATCAGGCGGTCCTTTACTCCTCACATTCCGTGGGCGATCTGCGGCAAACTCGCGATCGCGAGCGCGTTCATGGGTATCGTCACATGGCTTCTCCTGCCGTTTGTACCGCTCCTGCCGCTCATCGTTCTCGCCGCAGCGCTTTATTTCATCCTCACGTTACTTACCCGCGCGATAACTATCACGGAGCTGCGCACTCTTATACTTCCGAGACGCAATGGAGCTGACTAATCTCGCGGACGGACAATCAATACTCGTGCTTCTTGCACTGGCTGCTTTTGCCTACCTCACCTGGCAGAAGCCGATACATGGCCTCTACCTCCTCACAGCTGCCTTGCCCGCCTATGTCATACGCCCGACGTTCTTCGGGCTGCCAACGACGGTGCTCGAACTCAGCATTCTCATCCTTTTTTTCATCTGGCTCGCGAAGGATGGCCGCTGGCGGCGGATCAACTGGCGATTTTTTCACGGCGAGCAAAGTATCGACAACCCCATACCGCCTGAGTTTCGCCTCGCGCTTTCACTGATACTCGTCTGCGCAGGTATTGCGCTCGTGCTCTCACCGGCCCCAGCCCAAGCGTTCGGTATATTCAAAGCCTATTTCATCGAGCCTGTCATGTATCTCATCGTCTTCCTCTATGAGGTACGGAATACCAGACACGCGGAACACATTTTCTGGCTCCTTGGCCTGACCACGATCGTCATCGGGATTCTCGCATTCTGGCAATATGAGACGGGCCTCGGCATCACGAATCCGTTCTGGGCGGACGCGATGCAGCGACGCAGTACCACCTTCTTCGGGTATCCGAACGCGAACAGCCTGTTCGTAACACCCATCGTGGCGCTCTATCTCGGTTACTTTTCGAAACGAGGATCGATCGCCGTGCAGATCTTTAAAGTAGGGGTCATCGCTCTCGGCCTGATAACCATCATTGCTGCAAAAACGACCGGGGCGCTTCTTGCGATCGTCATCCTTGCCTGGATTCTTGCGCTTCGTCTCAGAAAAGCACGGGGATTCTTCATAGCCGTCGTCATCATCGCTATCACGCTGACGGTCCACACGTCAGACAGCCGCGGCTATACCGCGGATCTCATGGGGCGCATCGCGCGAAACGAGCTCGATCTCGACTCCACTTCGCTCGAAATACGGGTCAATCAATGGCGCGAAACCTGGACCATGCTTCTCGACCACCCGGTCCGGGGCGGCGGTCTCGCGAACTACCAGCAGTCGCTCGCGCCTTATCATTCTTACGAT
Source organism: Patescibacteria group bacterium (assembly GCA_038063795.1). Lineage (GTDB taxonomy): Bacteria > Patescibacteriota > Patescibacteriia > UBA1558 > 2-01-FULL-52-15 > JBBTUM01. The sequence continues at coordinate 3,168 of JBBTUM010000173.1, forward strand.
TTTCTGGAGATCTACCTCTATCCACAATCGCTGTTACTGAACTTCTGGTCCGAGATCGGCCTTCTAGGGCTTCTCGCCTTTCTCTGGCTCGGCGTCGTTATCTTCCGCCGTCTTTACCGAGCGCTCTCAATGGCGCCACCTTCTGCAGATGACACCGCCGTGGTATGGGGTGTCACGCTCGCATGGATAGTCACGATCATTCACGGACTCGTCGACGTCCCCTATTTCAAAAATGACCTCAGCATCCTCTGGATGCTTCTGGTCGGCCTTACCATCGTCGCGACCCGTTACACAGCAGCCGGCGCGCGGAAACGTTCCAACTAGGGCGCCTGCTCCGCGGTCACGCAGCCGTCCATAAACGACATACAGTTTGAACGGAAGATCCTCGAGATCAGATTATCGGTCCCTGTCGCAGCTACATCTTGACGGGAGAGCGTTGCGGTCACTGCTCGCGTAACAGCAACGTTATTCAGTGAGATGTCAAGAAAGGTCTTCGAAAACGTCTCTTCATTTTTCAGCTGCATGCGTGTATCACGAAAAGCCCCCTCGGTCACATAATAGATATTCGTGAAATCCTGGTGGAGTCGGGCGTTCTTTATGTTCAAAACGACCTGGAGCGAGATAGTCAGCATGAATACCAGGACGAGCGTCGTCACAAGGATGATCGAGAGAAGCCCTATCGCGCCACTGTGCTGTCGGAATATGTTATTGATACGCATCGTCATTATCTTCGAGTTATCGCAGTCGTGTATTCCTGTTGATAGAATTGGTTGGTGCCAGGGAACCCCGCGCTCATCGTCAGATGCAGACGGATCGACTGTAGCGACTTCTCAGGGTCACCGAGGTATTCGATCTGGAACTCTTCTACGGCGATGATGTTGATCGTCACCGGCACGCTCGGTCCCGCGCCATGTGTGCGAAATAAAGAGCCGTTGGTAAGCTCGTAACGAATGGTCGAACTTGCGGTATCAATGAGTTCCAATACACCGTTCGGATCGCCGAAGATCGACGTTGATGTCGCGATGGCATATGCCGAACGCACGTCATAGTTCAGAAGTGTCACGATGCTCCTGACCGTCTGGTGCACACGCTGCACCTCGCTGGAACGCTGCTGGCCACGTATCATGCTCACGGCGAACTGCGACGTCATGAGCAAGATGATCGTCATGATGCCGATATAGACCAGGAGCTCGACGAGTCCGAGCCCCGACGATTCCCGAAAAATGCTGTTGCCTCGATGTTGCATAGAGTTAACGCGAATAGCTTACATGTACTTCGTACAGGAGCGGCGTGGTTTCATTATCCGTTGTTTCAAGAAAAACTTTATACCGCAGATACCGGTCATTCAGGTGAGAAAGATATTCCACCAGCTGCCGGCTCTTTAACGAATAGTACGTAGCGGATGTACCATCGGGACCGCGGTAGACCCACGTACTGCCATCGTCATTCGTCGCGATCTGAACCTTGATTGCGGTCTTTGTGGATATAGCACCGATCCACTTCACCCAGTTCACCGTGCTCGATGCAGAACGCATATCCACCGTCGAGGATTCGACATACCCATCGCTCGGATACAGCGATATGGTTGAATTGACGCTAATGATGATGAGTTCCGAATCATTGCTGGTCGTCGCCAGGTAAATAGCCTCCGGAGTCGGGTAGACGGCGCTCGCGGTCCCTTTGATATTGTATCCCGTATCAAGCGTGATGCTTGCGGGGTTCGTGACATCAAGAACCAAAATATCATCGCCCGCGAGGTTGCTTCCGACAAAGGCGAAGTTGCTCAGTGCTGACACAGTCTCCAGTTTCTCGCCGACTTCATACGTACCGGCAAGGACCGGCTGAGCGGGGTTTGAGATGCGGATCATGTAGAACTCAGGGGCAGAGCCATCATTGGTAGTACCCACATAGGCATAAAATCCGAATGCATAGACCGATAGAGCCTGTCGAATACCCGGCAGATCATATGATCCGATGATACTTATAT
>JBBTUM010000174.1:0-7084 GCA_038063795.1 Patescibacteria group bacterium
TGCGTGCTTTGATGTAGTCGACGCGGGAAGCATCAATGGAACCTATTTCACGCGTAGGCGGCACATCCTGAGGTGGCTCTTTCTCTCCCGGTGGGGTTACGATTGGGGGCTTTTCATCTTCCTTTATCGTCCCCTCCTTCTTGCCGTCGTCCACCGGCGGCTGAACCATTTCTTCTTCCTGTTTCTCAATCGTCTTTTTTCCCTCCTCGGGTTCCTTCGGCTCCTGACCTTCCAGGCCATGGATCTTCGCTTCAGCCTCGGCAGCCAGATACTCGATCAGGTCATGGGCAGCAGTCGCTTCGGCTTTGTATGGTTTATTCAAGCCGTAGTCGAAGCGCTCCTTTATATCAGGTCTCTTCGGGAGAAATAGCGGATACGGGTAGCTACCCGGTGCGCCTGCGTCCAGGACATAGCGATATACACCTAGCGCCTCTTCATGGCTTTGGCGTTTTGCGTTCAAATAGTTGCTCAGCTCGCGCAGTGAGCGTATCTCGATCTCCTTGAGGCCATCTCGGATCTGATTATGCTCCTGCGCTCCGGAATTGTTCAGACGGTCGTGAGCCATCCGGTCGGCGTCTTTCAAGGCCTGCGGCATCAAGTAATCACCCTCATCGCCTTTCTTCGGAGCTTCATCCTTTGAATGCTTCAGGATCGATGTCGCAAAATCAGGGTCGCCAAGGATATCTGATGCGCGTTGAAGCGTTGCTCTCTTCTCTCCCCAGCCGCCCTTGTCCGCCGACTCGATATCCTCGATCAGCTGACGCACATCACCCTGCTTTGAACGCGCCTCATCCGCTCGTTTCAGTGTATCCGCATACGCGGTGAGCTTGTCATTTAAAAAACGATAGTGCTCATCACCATCGAAATGGTAACTATCGCCTTTCTCGCGAGCGAGCTTCTCTTGAAGAGTTTTCAACTGCGCCGACTGCTCCTCAACCGATTGCTTGAGCTCAGCATATGATGGCACCTCAAAAGGAATGGACTCAAGCCGTAAGACGTCTTCATCTTCCGCTGGTTGCTCCGCGGCAGTCGCCTCCGGCGCTACCGTCTCAGGAGACGACGAGGCAGCGGTTTCAGGAGCCGGAGCTGGCGCTATCGGCCGATCAGATGAATCATAGAGCGTCGGCTCTTTCGGCGGCTCATGGAGTTTTATGCCGTCTGGATCAGGCTCAGAGGGTTTTATTGGCGCTTTTTCGAAATCCATAAAGTTATGGTTTTACGCTAAGGCCTATTTTTAGGACCCTCCATTATAATTAAAACTGCCCTTCATGTCAAGCATCTCCTGCTTGAACTCAGCTATAACCTCAGCTACCACCATATCAAAGTTCGGGATCCGTTCTCTGAGAAAACTCTCCAGACTGGAACCGCCAGCGAGCACAACATCCAGTGCTTTCGTATCCTCTTCGGAAAGAAGAGCAAGGATCCTGCTTTGCAGGCGCTCATCGACGACCTGCGTCATCTGTGCGAGCAGCTGATCCTTCTGGTCCTGAGGCAGCTTCTCTAGACCGAGTGCCGCGACAAGGTCAACATTCAATAATTCTGCGATCATACGATTCAAAAATACTGATTAGACATCGCTTACAGTATAACAAGAAAAGGCCGACGGTGCTACATGCTGCATGGCCTCGCCTCCTCCGCTGTGGTATCATAGAGTGCACACAAGAAATCAATGACGAACGACCACAATAGAAAGATTACCATCATCGGAGCAGGCTTCGTGGGCAGCACCTCTGCGTTCAGCCTGATCGCGGCGCAGGCAGCGAACGAGATAGTATTGATCGATGTCAATACAAGCCTTGTCCGCTCGCAGGTGATGGACCTACAGCACTCCATACCATCCTGGGGGCAGTGCCAAGTCAAGGTCGGGACGTATGACGATATCCGCGACAGCGATATTGTCGTCATTACCTGCGGTGCGAACCAGAAGCCAGGCGAAACACGGCTCGATCTTATCAAGAAGAACTCAGCGATCATCAAGGACATCGGTCCAAAAATTTTTAAAGCCAATCCCGGTATTATCGTCATCATGGTCACGAACCCGGTCGATCTTCTCACCTTCCAGCTCGTCAGAATGTTCCCAAAGAAACAGAAACAGATCATGGGCTCGGGCACCATACTCGATACGGCGCGTCTGCGCTTTCTTCTCGGGCAGCACTTCAAAGTCAACCCGACCAGCATGCATGCTTACATCATAGGCGAGCACGGCGACAGCGAGTTTCCTCTGTGGAGCACTGCCAACATTGGGCAGATCCCGCTCGCCAAGTATCCTGGTTACGACGCGAAAAAAATGGACCGCATTTTCAACCAGGCAAAAAACGCGGCCTACGCGATCATCAAAGGCAAACAAGCAACGTATTACGCCATCTCATCAGGCGTGGCTCATCTGGCCAAGGCGATCCTCGGTGACAAAAATTCTGTGCTGCCGGTTTCCAGTCTACTCACCAACTACCATAGCATATCAAACATTTGCTTGAGCGTGCCATCGGTCATCGGCCGCAACGGCGTCAAGCACCAGCTTAGGCTTTCGCTCAATACACGCGAGCTGCGTCAACTGAAAAAATCGGCACGGACCCTGAAACAAGCCGCGAAAGGGCTCGTTACATAAGACTCACGTGCTTCACGTCTACGTTCCGCCCCAAGAATTTTCTGGCGAGCGGCACCACCTGCTCGGTCCGTTCGGTGGTCAAAAACATGGGGCCATTTTTTTTTGAAAGTCTTGATTCGTATTCAGGATGTCGCTGTAGATACTCAGCGAATTTTTCAGCGACGATCGTGCCGGAATCAAGGACCGCAACATTCTTTCCGAAATAACGCTTCACATCGTCGACAACTATCCCATAGTGCGTGCATCCGAGGATGACCGTATCGACGTTGTAACTCTTGACCGGACGTATGTATTTTTTCAAGATCAAGCGAAGTTCAGCTCTCCCCTCGAGCCCCTCCTCGATCAATGGCACGAGGAGACGGCACGCCTGCTCGATGGCCGTGATATCGGGATTCTGTTTCTGAAGTTCGCGCCGGTAGGCATGCGACGCGATAGTGCTGCGTGTGCCCAGGATGCCGATCCGCTTTTTTTTTGAAACGCGTGCAGCCTCCTCGACCAGTGGCCGGATCACGCCAAGCACGTTGCGATCAGGATAATGCTTCGGAAGCCACTCCTGCTGGATCTTCCGAAGCGCTTCTGCTGATGCAGTGTTACATGCGAGCAGCACCAAGACACACCCTTGTTTGAAAAGGTACTCGACCGCCTGTGTCGTGTAGTGCAGGATCGTCTCCTGACTATGGTCACCATACGGAGCGCGGGCGTTATCGCCAAGGTAGGTATAGTCATAGTCGGGCAACCGCTTCTCGATTGCGCGAAAAATGGTAAGCCCGCCAAGACCAGAGTCAAATATGCCAATCATAGCAATTCAAATCCTAAATTCTAAACCCTAAAAACTAAACAAAACCTAAAGTATGAAACTCAAATTCTAAACAAGGCATTGGCAGATGTTTCATATTTAGATCTTAGGATTTGTTTAGAGTTTCGTATTTAGTGTTTGTATCAAGAGTATGACCTTATCAACCTGAGTACTTCATTCCGTTTCTGCTCCATCACCTCCTGACTCTTTGCCTCAAGATTCAAACGGATCAACGGCTCTGTATTTGACCCGCGCACGTTGAACCAGAAGTCAGAATACTCGACCGTGATGCCGTCGAGGCGGCTCTGCGTGCCGTCTGAATACTTTTTCGCAATCGTCTCGATCGTCTCGGCGACGTCTCGTACACGCATATTGATCTCTCCTGAATGAAAATAGCGTTTCAGCGGCCGAACGTACTCGGAGGCCGACATGCCGCTAACCGAAAATTCCTGCAAGAGCTTCAGCGTGACGATCAGCGGCACCTCGTAGACACCGTGGTCGAGCGACAAGAAGAAGTGCCCTGATGATTCGCCGGCAAAATACGCCCCTTCATCGATGACCGCCTGCTTGATGAGCGAGTGCCCGACCCGCGTCACAAGCGGCTTCCCGCCGTTCTCCTCGATCATATCTTTCGTTATCCTTCCTGGGCGTATATCGTACCCGATGGTCGCTCCGGGCTTTTCGCGTAGGAAGATGCGCGCCAAGATGCCGCGGATGATCGCCGGGTCTATGCTCTCGCCTTTGTCATCGACGAAAAAGATGCGGTCGCCGTCACCATCGGTCGCGATACCTAGATCCGCTTTTTCGGCAATGACGCGCTGTTTCAACGCCTCTTTATTCTCCTCTTTCAAAGGATCTGCTTCGTGGTTCGGAAAGCGGCCATCAAGGTCAAAATACATCTTGACGAGATCGCACGGCAGATGCTTGAACAGCTCATCCAGATACAGCGAGCCCATGCCGTTCGCTGCGTCTGCGACGATCTTCAAAGACTTGATCTTCTGCACGTCGGCGAACCGCAGATCATGTGAAACCTGGTCCTCGAGTACGCCTTTTTTCTCGGACAACGCTCCCATGCGATCGCCTTTGGGATACGCACCGGAGAGAACCATCGCCTCGATATCCTTGATGCCGGTCTCCCCACCGACCGGAACTGCCCGCGCCCGAACCAGCTTGAAACCATTGTACTCAGCGGGATTATGAGAGGCTGAGACCATGAGGCCGCCTGCGTAGCCATACTTTGCGACTGCGAAATAAAAGGTAGGTGTCGAGACCAGGCCGACATACGCGATATCGAGTCCTCCCTCGCGCAGGCCTTTGATGACTTCTGCGGTCAAGGAATCGCCCGATCCCCGCATATCCCGTCCGACCACGATCTCAAGGTCCTCGCCCGGATTCTCCGATTGCAGAAGAACGGCGAACGCTCGGCCAACGCCGTATGCCGTCTTCTCGTTCAGCTCGTCAGGATACACCCCCCTGATATCGTATGCTTTGTAGATACTCATGGAGGCAGTATACCAGAATTATTCTTTGACCGCCCTGACGATGTAATTACTCTTCTTCCACTGTTGCGAAGACATCGCCTCCTCCTGATCCAGCTCACTGCGCGTAAATCCCGCCTCGCGAAACAGCGAAACTAACTCACGAGCAGTAAAACCATGATAGTACCGCCACACCGTCCCTGCCGGCAGCTTCCACGGAACGAAGAAATCATTCCATGAAATTTTATACGTGACCTGTGAAAAAAGATAACGCATATATTTCCATTGCCACAGGTTCCACACGGCAAGGATCAGTATGCCTTCCGGCTTCAGCGCCTCGTGACATTTTTTTAACAGAAGCTGCCGGTCCTCACGCGTAACCAGATGATGGAATGTTGCGATGCAAAAGATATGATCAAAGCTTCCACTGACAAGCTCGACATCCTCGAGCCGCTCTCTGCAAAAAATGCTCCTCGGCGCTTCGGCTTTCGCCTGCGAAATCAAAAATTCGTTCCCATCGATGCCGACATATTCATAATTGACGTTTGGCAGCGCTTTCAGTAACCTTCCATTGCCGCAGCCGAGGTCAAGGATCCGATCGCCCTCGCGAATATCGTTGGCATATCGTCCAAGCTCGCGCCACGGATGCTGACGGCTCGCATCGAAGGCCTCTGCTATCGCCTCGTAGCTTTTTTCATTCAAAACGCGTAATCGTTCTACTCTCGTCATGTCTATCGCAGAAAAAATACTGGTGAAACTTGCACAACGTCAGTACAAAAATACTGATGAATTTTTTTCCTACATGCGGAGCCAATTCAGCAATTTTGACATGGCGCCACTGCGTAAAGCTACCTTGATTTCAACCTACCGTCAATTGCTGGCGAGGAAAAAGATCCGTCGCAATGAGCATCTGGAAGCGATGCTCAGGAAAGGGGCTATTCGCACGCTCTCGGGCGTCACTGTCGTCACCGTATTGACGAAGCCCTACGCCTGCCCCGGCAAGTGCGTTTTCTGTCCGACGGAGCCGAACATGCCGAAAAGCTATCTTTCGAATGAACCCGCTGCTCAGCGAGCGGTCCGACTCAGATTCGACCCGTTCGAGCAGGTACAGAAGAGGATCAAGGCGCTCGAAGTGAACGGCCATGACGTCGACAAGATCGAAATTATCGTGCTTGGCGGAACCTGGTCATCATATCCGCGCGACTACCGAGATGAATTCATACGGCAGTGTTTTTATGCGGCGAATACGTACTTCACCCCCTCTACTCTCCCACTTAAAAAGGGGGAGGAGGCGGATGTCGGATCAGGGGGGAGTGTAGAGGGGGTCAGTAAACGCCGACGCCCCAAGACGCTCGCTGCAGAACAAAAAATCAACGAGACAGCGAAGTACAAGATCATCGGCCTAACACTCGAGACGCGCTCAGATCACGTGACCGAGAGCGAAATAAAACATTTACGCGAGCTCGGCTGTACCAGAATCCAGCTCGGCGTGCAGCATACCGATAACGATATCCTGAAGCTGAACAGGCGCGGTGAGTACGTCGAGGACGACATCACGGCGACCGAACTTCTGAAGCGAGCAGGGTTCAAAGTAGACCATCACTACATGCCGGACCTCCCGGGATCAACGCCTGCCAAGGACCGGGCTATGTTCAAACGCGTCTTCACAGGAACAGATCTGCAGCCTGACCAGGTGAAAATATATCCGTGCGTGGTGAACGAGTACGCGCAGCTCTACCATTGGTACAAATCCGGGAAATACAAACCGTATCCAGAAAAAGAACTCATCAAGCTCCTCCTCGATGTAAAGAAGATGGTGCCGCCGTACGTCAGGATCAACAGACTCATTCGCGACATTCCGGAAGAAAGCATCATCGCGGGCAATGACGTGACGAACCTGCGCCAATACCTACAGCGGGAACTGACGAAAAGGGGTACGCCATGCAAGTGCATCCGCTGCCGCGAAGTGCGTGCCGACACCGTAGATGTTTCAAAGGCGGTTTTGAAAAAACGCACCTATCGCGCCTCGCATGGCACTGAACACTTCCTCAGTTACGAATCTCCTGACGAATCGAAGATCTATGCCTTCCTGCGATTGAGGTTCAACGACGAAGGAAAGAAGCATTTCATCCCTGAGCTAAAAGGAGCGGCGCTGGTACGCGAGCTCCATGTCTATGGGCTCATGCTGCCGGTCTCGAGCAAAGC
>JBBTUM010000175.1:0-14449 GCA_038063795.1 Patescibacteria group bacterium
GAAGCGAAGCTGGCGAACCAGCAGACCCTTGATGCTCTGAGCAAGGCCGAGCTCGAACGCGAGAAGGCGAAGCAGGATCAGGCGCTCGCGCTCGCCAAGAAGGAGATCGAGAATCGTCTCGAGGAGCTGCATGCCCAGACCGAAGACCTGGTGAAGCGAACCGGCGCTGTGACGCCGGACCTCATCGCGGCACTGCAGGCTTTCGGCGACAAGGAACTGATCCTGAAGGCAACCGAGGCTCTCGCTCCGCTCATGATCCTGAAGAACGAGGGCGTGAAGGACCTGCTTCCCCGCTTCTTCAAGGGGACCGGCCTGGAAGGCGTCATCGCCGCCATTGGCCAGAACGGAGGCAGTTCGTCTCACTCACTGACGTCGTAAGGAGGACGACGCAAGCTAGGTAACCCGGGCCCCGAAGGGATGCAGTACATCTCATCGGGGCCCTTTTCTTTTTGATTCTTGACAGTATTTATGAACCGTTGTATATTTTCCTGTTTTTCAAACGTAACTTCAATCAAGATAGCGTCTGCTGTCAGGAGGTGTGATGAACATCCGTCGTGCGTTCCGGGCAATGCTCATCGGAGTGGTCGTGCTGGTACTCGCCTACGTCGTGATCTTGGGGGTCGGCGCATTCTGGTTCCCAGGCGCCTACGTGAGTGATGAGAAGATCATCGCCGCGGTCGAGAACCAGGGGTTTTCGGATGTGAGGATCCTGGACAAGGATATCACGTTCATCTCTTGGCGGGGCTGCGGCAAGGACGATGATGCTGCCTTTCAGGTCGAGGCGACAAATGCCCTCGGCAAACGCGTACCGCTCACTGCATGCGCTGGCTGGCCCTTCAAGGGCGTCACCATCCGGTCGAACTGACCGCAACAGGGGGTAATTCCCATCGGCGGCGGCGAGCCCAGCTCGACGCCGCTTTGCTTGGTGTCGTGAATAGGGGCGTCGCGTATCAGAATGTTTTCACGACCTGCGGTGAGGTGTATACTATACATAAGAACTGTATGCCCGGACCAACACGCAACAACCACATAACTGCCAGGGAGATTGCCGTGCCGCAAAATGGCGTTACGATCGATCTTATCGATTATGACAACGATCACGTCAGTGAGAAAAAGGTCACGAACGTCGAGGACTGTTTCGCCTTCAAGGATACCCCGACGGTCACCTGGATCAATGTCGAAGGTTTGCGACGCGTACATCTGATCGAGACGATCGGTACGCATTTCGAGCTGCATCCGCTCCTGATCGAGGATATCTTGACCACGGCGCAGCGGCCGAAGATCGAGGATTACAAGGATACGCTACTGATCGTTTTCAAGATGCTGTCTTATGATTCGAAGCTCGACAAGCTCCGGACCGAGCACGTGAGCTTGATATTGCATAAGCACTATGTGATCTCCTTTCAGGAGGGCGCTCGTGGCGATCTCTTTGATCCGGTCCGTCAGAGGATCCGCGAAAAGAAAGGAAAGATCCGAGAAAAGGGCACTGATTTTTTGGTCTACTCTATCCTTGATGCCATCGTGGATAATTATTTTTCCATACTGGAGCGTGTCGGTGAGCGTCTCGAGCGGATCGAGAGCGAAGTCATCAAGAATCCGAGGCCGCAGACGCTCCATACCGTGCAGCGACTTCGTCGCAGCATGGCGGAGCTTCGGAGATCGATCTGGCCATTGAGGGAGGTGACGAGTTCGCTTGCGAAAGGGGATTCGCAGCTCGTCGCTGAGAGGACGCGCATCTACTTCCGCGACGTCTATGAGCACATCATCCAGGTCATCGAAACGATGGAGACGAACCGCGATGTCATCGCCGGCCTCGTCGATGTCTATCTCTCCTCAGTCAGCAACCGCATGAATGAGATCATGAAGGTCCTGACCGTTATTACGACGCTTTTTATCCCGCTTACCTTCATCACCGGTCTCTATGGCATGAACTTTTCCTACATGCCGGGTCTCAGTGCCCGATGGGGCTATCCTGTCGTACTTGTCCTCATGCTCACCGTATTCACTGGAATGCTCGCGTACTTTCGGAACAAGAAGTGGTTTTAAAATTGCGATACGGGTCGTCCCTCACCTGAAGGTCGCAACAGTCATTGACATGCCAGATACCCTATGGCATAGTGGTTTGTCGTATCGTACCGTTCGTCCTTATAACGCTCGATGAGAGGAGAGCATGACATGCGAACAGGGGAGGACAGGCCCAGTCTCAGAAATGTCATCATCTTTCTGGTCATCTTGGTGACCGCGATCGCCAGCTACGACACGTGGGAGGTCGTCACGGGAAACGTGGACATCAACAAGCATCTTCCGTTCTTTTTTCCCGGTGTCCTCATGCTGTTCGTTGGCCTCATCTGGTACCTCAAGAGGCACGAGGAGTCGCTCACGCCGGAGCAGCGTGACGAGTTCCATCGCCGGATCGAGGAGGATTCGTTCACGAATCCGAAGCACAAGCACGGGGACTACTCGTGAGCTGCGGCTCGCGAATCGTCGTACCGCGGCCCCTTTGCCACAAGCAGAGGGGTCGTTCTTTTTCGGCATACTGCGAGCGAGGGGTGTTTCATCAGTACGTCGCGCCGTCGGGAGATATTATCATGGGCTCGTACTCTGGCATCGATACGGTAGGGCATTCGTCCAGTCACCCATGGCGATTCGGAAAGTTCGAACAACTATTGGCGCAATACGGAAGCAGGCCGCTCTGGTAAATCAGGTCTGATTCTAAAAACCCCTCTTCGCCCAAGGCGGATGAGTGAGAGGTCTTGCGACGTGTCCTTCCGAAGTCCGCCCCAGGTGGGTGAAGGAGGATGCTTGTCCGCCTCCCATTCGTGTCTGAGGACCCTCAGGGTCTGAACGACTGGCGGAGGGCGGCTATCCCCCTACGCTAAAGCTTCGGAGGGACAGGGACGGGACTGCTGGGGAACTATTTTACTTTAGGAATGTCTAAGTTCCATTATTATTGCTTTGGGTAAATATTTATTCTTGGGGTTTCTCTTGATATCAATTTTTTTGAACCCGCAATTTTTGTAAGCATTAATCGCCCTTTTGTTAGTTGGCCTTACCTCTAAATACACTTTCGAAATTCCGAGCGTCTTTGCCTTTTTAATAAGTAATTCAATTGCGTAGGTTCCATATCCTTTATTCCAATGCTGTTTTTCGCCAATAACAATTTGAGTTTCGTACCGATTCCCTTTCCTCTTTGACAAAGAAACATGACCTATTGGTTTGTTACGCAACAGTATCATAAAATGGTGATTTTTTTTGCTTCTGAGTAAAGCAATAAAATATTTTTCTACTTCGCGATCGGTTATAGATTTTAAAATACCACTTGTAAGCCGTAATAAATCTGTATCGCGCCACCATCGGGCGAAATATTTCTTATCGTTGACTCTAGGCTTCCTTAATGTGATCTTTTTCATCACTTGTATGATATATATTATTGTAAACTTCAAGATAAGTTTACCACCGCGACATGGGGTTTGCAAAAACAGTATTTTTTGGCCAACCGTATTTCGCCTCTAAGACTAAACACAAAACAGCTCTTTTAGGGAGCTGTTCTTGCGATGCCTGTCCACCGTGGGCGGGGACGGAAATGTTGGGAAACTATTGTTAATTACCTCACCTGATTAGTTTGATAAGTAAGAAAAGAGAAATACAACAGCGAGTGGGACGATAATTCCTAAAAAAAACAGAAAGGTGAGCATGAATGGAATTGAAGCAAAAGGTCCATATGTTTTATAAGACGTATTATTTGAGATTGGCTTGGATAAAGACTCCGTTTTTGGCTCATGAGACCCCTTGCCGGGCTTTTGCTTGATATACCAAACAAGCCCCAAGATAACCATAATAATACTGCTAAAAAATAACGCTACATCGATGGTTCGATCTGAGATATATATTTCTAAAAAAGGGACGCGATATCGAGCAAGTATATACAAAGGATCTGTCGCAGAATTAAGATAGGACTCCCCCGTTGAGTATGCAAATAAGCAACCGAGTAAAATCAAAAGAAGCGGGATTGGGTCTTTAGGGATAATGCGCATACAATAATTATACTCGCGAGAGGTTTCGTGACGTGTCCTTCCGTAGTCCGCCCAGGGCGGACGAAGGAGGATGCCTGTCGTTCCGTAGCCTTGGCGAAGGACGAGGGCGGCTATCCCACTTCGCTGAAGCTTCGTGGGGCTTGCAGAATGGAATCGCCCGGGGATGAACCCCGGGCGTCCGGTCGCATGACCGGACGAACCCTGATAACAAGGACCACCCGCGCACCAGTCGCTACGCTGGTTGACTACGTGGCAGGCACAACCCTTGATCCGTGCAAATTGGCGGTCACAGCCCTTCTTGGGGCGGCGAGACGGAACTGTTGGGAAACTTTATTAAATGACTAAATTCTTTTTGCTGAAGCAAAGACCCATCTCTCGCAAAAGGACGGTATAAATTCTTTTTTGTAGGAAACGTTTTTAAAGAACTGGGGCAGCAATTTGGAGAAAAGTCTCAATGTCTTTTTGTCTAGCTCAGAGCCGCACTGCAGACTCAAGGAGCCGCCTTTCGTAAGGCGCATCCGAGCTTGTACCAGAAGTTTACGCCAGTACTCTTCGCGCTTCTTGCTCATTCCTTTTTCAGGATGCATCGTGAGGTCGCATATAATCGCATCAAATTGCGAGTGAGTTTTTTCAAGAAAAAAATTTGCATCTGCAATATGTATCTGAACGGCGGGGTTACTAAATGCATTATTGCATATGGGGCGCAAGTAGGCTTGTGCCCCCTTAATGACCTGTTGGTCCAGGTCTATCAGCTGTACACTACGCGGCTTGTGTTGTAGCAAATCAGAGAGAACGCCACCATCGCCACCCCCCAGTATTGCAATCGATCCCAATTTTTTGTGTGATTGAACGATCGGAGCAATAAGGCCGTTATTATATACATGAGCATCACTCTCGGCAATTTGGAGTTCGTGATCCAAAAAAAGCATTACTCCAAAATCGTCATTCTCAATAATATCCATTTGTTGGTAGATAGTTTGTTTGCTCAAAAGATACCGTTTAATGTGATAACGAACTTCGTACCCGTTGGTATCAAACTCCGAGAACCAACTCCGCTGCTTAACGGTAATCGGATTTCCTCGCTGCGTTTCAATATAGCGCATTGCTTTTGGGCGTAGCTTCGCTTTCAAATAGTTGAGTAATGCTATATGGCCTTTTCCTGCAGGAGCACAGGTAAAAATGTCGATGGATGCATGGTTTGCTTCTGGGTACGTATGAATCGCAATATGTGACTCACTGATAATAGCGAAAAGCGTTATTCCGCCTGGCTGAAACTGATACCCGTCTATGCGGACAGCATGTAAGCCGCTTTTATCAATACCTATTTTGAGGATACGTTCTAATGCGATCCTATCATTTAGTAGGCTCGTGGGGCATCCTAAAAATTCTGCGAGAAATTGCTGGCCATTTGGTTTCATTTTTGTATTATAGCATATCGCCGAGCGAAACTCTTTATTTACAACACAAAACCCACCTTTTAGAGGTGAGTCATTGTGATGGGTCCCTCCCCGCTAGCGGGGAGGGATGGGGCGGCTAAAGGGAATCGAACCCTTGTAGCTGGTACCACAAACCAGTGTTCTACCATTGAACTATAGCCGCCATGCGATGGTACTTTCTGGCTCGCCACCCCGAAGCCTTGGCGAAGGGTGGTGACCCCGGCAGGAATCGGACCTGCATCTAGAGCTTAGAAGGCTCCTATTCTATCCATTGAACTACGGGATCGTCAGGCGAGTCGGGCGGGGGAAGGCTTCTATCCGTTGCCAGCTCGTCTTTGCGAGGTGGTCCGCCTTTGGCGGAAACTATCAGGCCGAAAAAGCACACCAAAGAGTATCATTACATATATTCACTGTCAACGGAAGTAAGTAAGAAAACGGCCCCGACGTCCGCATAGCGGAGTCGGGGCCGTCAAGCCCGGTTTGGGTTCAAGAGCGACGCATCTCCTGATACTTGAACCTCAGGTGTTCGAACAAGATCTGCAGTTCCATCCCGATGCAGCCGAGAATGTACGCGAGTGTGTGCCAGTACAATCCGAGGCAATCGATGAAATCGCCCTCGCATTGCCTGCGGTACTGCTCTTCAGTGAGCGGCGGTCGATCTTTTCGTTTCATGAGAGGGTGCCTCCTGTGCCTTATAGCTGCCGTTCGGCGGCCGTGACGGTATTCCACATGAGCATGGTTACGGTCATGGGACCGACGCCGCCCGGTACGGGTGTCAGTGCCGCGGCCTTGTCCGCGACCGTCGCAAATTCTTCATCCGTAGACGTCGTGTCTACATCCCCGATAAGCCGGTAGCCATTCGCTGCTCCCGGATCGTCGATCCGGGTTACACCGACGTCTATCACGACGGCACCATCTCGCACCATATTCGGCTTGATAAAGCCGGGGGATCCTATGGCTGAGACGAGAATGTCTGCCTGAGTGGTCAGTCTTGAAAGGTTTGGCGTTCCGGAGTGACAGAGGGTTACTGTGGCGTTCGCACGAGGGTTCTTCTGCGAGAGAAGTGCTGCGAGGGGACGACCGACGAGATTGCTGCGACCGCAGATGACGATGTGCCTCCCGGCCGGCTCGTAGCCGGAGCGGAGGAGCATTTGCTGTATGCCATGCGGCGTGCAGGGTATGAGGTAGGGGTCGCCCATGTGCAGCCTTCCGACGTTTCTGGGGTGGAAGCAGTCGACGTCTTTTTGAGGACGAATCGCGTTCGCGACACGTTGCTCGCTGATGTGCGCTGGCAGGGGGAGCTGGACGAGGATTCCATGGAATTCATGGTCTCCGTTGCCATGCCCGATGAGGGCGAGGAGCGTTTTCTCTTCGACGTGTTCTGGCAGCTCGAGGACTCTCGAACCGATGCCGAGAGATTCAGCCGTTTTTCTTTTCTGCTTGACGTACGAGATCGAGGCCGGGTCTTCACCGACGCGGATCAGGAGCAGCGACGGTCTCACGCCCTTCTCCTTCAGCCGTTCGACTCGTCCGAGGAGCTCTGTCTTGATCTCCGTCGAGATCTCATGTCCGGAAAGGATTTTTGCGGCCAATAGCTCTACCCTCCATGAAGTGAAGATGGGAACGAACAGGACGAAGCAGGTACTATAGCATAGCAAATAGATTTGTCACGACCTAAGGGTTGCTCGAGAGGACGGCACGTTGAAGCGAAGCTCGTGATGAGTTATAGTACCCATATGATTCATGTAGGACTGTATCTGCTCCTTGGCGTTGCGCTTTTCGCGATTATCGTTTTTTCGCTTCGCCTCGATCTGCGCCTGCATCCCTGGCTCGCGAAGGCAGAGTTCCGTTGGTACTATATTTTTACTACGCGTCATGCACTTACCATCTGGTTCGGCCGAAAAAGCGAGCAGGAGCCCCTCATCGCATACATCGTCATAACCATGTATAGCGCTGTTCTTGCTCTCTTGTTCTACCTCGCGTGGTTTCGGTAAGTCGAGCTTTTGATGCGCGCTCTTCCCGCTATTTTTTTGATAGCTGTTGCAGGGTAGAGAGCCCCAACATCGCGCAACCTTCTCGTGCGCCGGAGATAGGGATCTTGAGCAGTTTCTCTAAGTCTTTTAACGTGAATTTTTTTAAAGAGGAGAGGCTTCTTCCTTTCGCGTATTCAGATATCAGCGATGCTCCAGCAACGCTCAGAGCGCAGCCGGTACCGGTGAACGCTATGTCTTTAATTTTTCCTTTGACTATCGTTGCTTGGAACTGCACCTGATCGCCGCAGCTCACGTTCGCGTACCCTGCTTTGTGCGTTGGTTTCTTGAGCACGCCAAAATTGCGAGGATTACGATAGTGATCAATGATGTTCTGGCGATAGACTACGTCGTGCATACACAGTAAGTCATTTCGAGCGACCCTGAACCAGGCACTGCGCTTCGGTTCAGGGGAGCCGAGAAATCCCGCCGCTGTTCATCGGGATCCCTCCGCTCTTTGTCGAGCTGAGCTAGACTTCGTCGGTCGGGATGACGTTTGTTTAAAAATATTTTGTACGTCTTTCAGTCCTTTGATGAAGACATCGATCTCATCCTTCGTATTGTAGCAGGCAAGCGAGATGCGCGCGGTCGCCGGGGTCTTCAGATGGGTATGCAGCGGCATCGCGCAGTGAAAGCCTGCTCTGATCGCTACGCCATGAGTGTTCAGGATTTCGGCTATGTCGTGCGGGTGTACTCCTTCCATGGTGAAGCTCAAGACGCCGTGCGTACGTGCGTGACAGAATAAACGTACGCCGCTCACGTGTGAAAGTTTGTCATATGCATATCGAGCTACATCCATCTCCGATTTTTTCATAGTGGCAATGCCATACTTCATAATGTAGGTGGCAGCAGCGCCGAGCCCGATGTTTCCGGCGATGTGAGGAGTGCCAGCCTCGAATTTGTCGGGCGTTTCCCGATAGGTGACCGAGCGCTGCGTGACCTCGATGATCGCGCCTCCGCCTCCGAGGAAGGGCGGCATCGTTTTCAAAATATCTTTTTTTACATAGAGCACTCCGCTGCCTGTCGGCGCATACATCTTATGTCCAGAGAACGCAAAGAAGTCAACGTTCCATTTGTTCACCTCGATCTTTTCTCTGGCGACTGATTGCGCTGCATCGATAAGGACCTTGGCGCCGACCCGCCTTGCCATCGACACGATGCGCGGGATATCATTTTCTGTGCCGAGCACGTTCGAGATATGCGCGAGCGAGATCAGCTTGGTCTTTTTGGAGACCATTCTGCGCATCGCGTCGTAGTCAAGCTCGAAATTCTTCGTCAGCGGCACGAACGATAGTTTAATGCGTTTCCGCTTCTGAAGCTCCAGCCAGGGGACCGTATTCGCATGGTGTTCCATGACCGAGAGCACGATCTCGTCGCCGCTCTTCAGAAATCGCTCAGCCCAGGCGTACGCAACAAAATTGATACTGAAGGTCGTGCCATAGGTAAAGAGAACCTCTGAGGACCGTTCTGCGCCGATGAACCGCCGCATGATCTCACGAGCATCATCGACAGCTTCGGTGGCCTTCTGGCTCAGGGTATGGATACCGCGGTGTATGTTCGCGTTGTACGTTGTATAAAATTCATTGACCGCATCCAGAACTTGTTGCGGCTTGTGCGCTGTCGCGGCATTGTCGAGATAGACCAGCGGCTTGCCATTTATTTTCGTCGCGAGGATCGGGAAATCTTTGCGAAATTGGTTCGCCCCGTTAGAAATGGATTGTTTTTTGCTCACTTATTTTTGATTGATAAGAAATTATCGCTCTCTGGTTAGATAAGGCTATGCTGATTTCTAACGGGGTTCATACGTTGAGTTGAGCTATTTTTTTCCGCACGAGAGTCTCTAGTTTAGCACGAACATTCTTGTCTGGTAAGTGTGTAAATATCGAGGTGAGAAATGCGTGGACGATCATCCGCTGTGCCGCCTCCCGTTCGATGCCGCGCGACTGCAGATAAAATATTTCTTCCTCAGAGACCCTGCCGATTGCTGCCGCATGCGACGCCTTTACGTCGTCTGCTTGGATCTCGAGGTTCGGGATCGTCTCGGCATACGCTTCCGACGAGAGGAGGAGGACGCGTTCTTCGAGGCGTGCGTCTGTCTTCTGAGCCGCGGGTTTTATCAAGATCGTCCCGTTCAAAATTCCCTGGGCAGCATCCGTAAAGACGCCCTTGAGTATTACGTTTGACCGTGCACCGGGTTCGGCATGAATGACCGAGAGGTCAGTGCGGAGTTTTTGATCCCCGCTGCCGATCGCGAGACCGTAGACGGTGAGAGTACTCTCTCGCCCAAGCGTTATGGTAATTGCGCGAGTATCGTCGTTCGACAGCCCCTGAACAAAAAAATACGTCATTGTTCCTCGAGAGGCGACCGCATAGCTGACGGCACGGGCTGTCTTGTCTACATCGACCACGATAGTTTGTGGCGCGGTTTTCATCTGACGTTTCCTTCCGCCCTCCTCCTGCGCTTCACAATGGTTGAGTTTCGGAGGGCAAGTTTCTTATTGATGTGCATGTACAACATTATCCTACGGATCCCTTCATCTCTAGCTCTATCAGCCTATTCATCTCGACCGCATACTCCATGGGCAACTCTTTCACGAGCGGTTCGATGAAGCCGTTCACCAGCATGACCTGTGCCTGCTCAGGCGTGAGACCGCGCGACTGCAGGTAGAAGAGCTGCTCTTCACCGATCTTCGAGACCGTCGCTTCATGCTCGATCTGGACCTCTTTGTTATTGATCTTCATCGTCGGATAGGTATCTGAGCGTGATTCTTTGTCGAGAATCAGGGCGTCGCACTGGACATGCACTTTGCAGTTTCGCGCGCGCGGGCCGACATGGACGAGCCCTCGATAGCTGGTCCTGCCGCCGTAGGCAGCGACTGATTTTGAGATGACGCGCGAGCTGGTGTTCGGTGCTATGTGCACGACCTTCGAGCCGGCATCCTGGTGTTGTCCGCTTCCGGCGAACGCCATTGAGAGAATGTCGGCCCGCGCGCCCTCGCCCATCAGAAAGACAGAGGGGTATTTCATCGTCGCTTTTGCTCCGAAGTTGAAGTCGACCCACTCGACGATGGCGTTTTCATGCGCATGCGCTCGTTTCGTCACGAGGTTGTAGACGTTCTTTGACCAGTTCTGGACCGTCGTATAGCGGACGCGTGAATTTTTCAATGCGATGATCTCGACCACCGCACTGTGGAGCGAACTCGAGACGTAGACAGGAGCGCTGCATCCTTCCACATAATGCACAAAGGAGCCTTCGTCGGCGATGATGAGTGTCCGTTCAAACTGCCCCATGTTCTTCGCGTTGATGCGGAAGTACGCCTGGAGCGGCAGATCGACATGGACGCCTTTTGGGACATAGACGAAGCTTCCGCCGGACCACATGGCGGTGTTCAGCGCAGCAAATTTGTTGTCGTTCGCGGAGATGACGGTTCCGAAATATTTCTTGACGAGCTGGGGGTATTTCTTTGTCGCCGTTTCGACATCAGTGAAGATGACGCCGGTCTTTTTCAGGCGCTCGTTCACGTGGTGATAGACATTCTCGGAGTCGTACTGTGCTCCGACCCCGGCGAGGAATTCGCGCTCATACTCGGGTATTTTGAGCTTCATGAATGTTGACTTGATCGCATCCGGCAGGCCTTCCCAGGTTTGTTGTTTCCTCTCGATGGGGCGGATGTAGCAGTAGATGTCGTCGAAGTTGATAGCGGTCAGGTCGGCGCCCCAGCGGGGGAGCGGTCTCGCGTGAAAGAATTTCAGAGCCGCATGGCGCCGTTCGCGCATCCAGGCAGGCTCTCGCTTCTGGCTCGAGATGATGTCGACGACAGCTGGCGAGGCTCCTTTCGGGCTTCGGTAGACGTCCTGCTCCGGGTCCGCAAAGCCGTATCGGTATGCGGTGTCGAATCTTTTTTTAACGCTTGTTTTTGTGGCCATGTGGGTTGAGTGATTCGTAGCCATGACGTTCGATCATGCGCGCAAGTTCAGGTCCGCCGCTTCTCGAGAGACGTCCGCCGCTTACGATATGGACGCGGTCAGGCCGGAGGTATTTCAGAATTCGCTGGTAGTGCGTGATGAGGAGAATGGCCATGCCGCCCTGGTGAGCGCGGTGTATCGCTTTCGCGATGCGTCGCAGTGCATCGACATCGAGGCCCGAGTCTGGTTCATCCAGGATGGCAAGCTTCGGCGAAAGAGCAAGCATTTGAAGGACCTCGGCTTTCTTTTTTTCACCTCCGGAGAATCCTTCATTGAGACTCCGGTAGAGCATCTCCTCCTGCATGCCGAGGGACGCCAGGTTTTCCGCGATGTCGCCTCGAAACCATTCCCGCGCGACGTGCTGCTCGTATGCCATACGTGAAGCAAGCGTTGCATAGACTCTTTTTTTCACCCTTTTTTGCTTGATACGGTATTCTAGCGCGGCTGGTATGACGGACGAAAGGGAGATCCCGTTCACTGCAAGCGGGTATTGAAAGCCTAGAAAGATGCCGAGACGAGCGCGCTCGTCCGTCGTGAGCTGCTTCAGGTTTTTGTCTTCAAAGGAAAGTTGCGCCGCGCGTACGGTGAACCCGGGATGCCCCAATATGGAATAGGCGATCGTGCTTTTGCCTGAGCCATTCGGGCCCATCAGGACGTGCAGTTCTCCAGTTTTTATCGAAAGATCGAAACGATCCACGATCTTTTTTTTATTGATGGTGACTGACAGGTTCTGGATGTCGAGAAGTTTTTTTTTCATCCCGTTACAAATCCCAAATTACTTGATAACTTTGCATGCAATGATTTCATAAAATTGGATGTATATGTAGTGCTGAGTGGGATTTGTAACGGGATTCATACCAGGTCGGACAACTTGATATCGTGTATCATTTTTTGAAATCGAACGTTGAAGTGAAGCCACCATGACGACATGCTGCAATGTGGTTTTAGGCTGCACGATGCATGGTCCGTCCTCAGGCAGCGATTCAGCCGCTTGTGCGGAGCCAGGACGCGCGCGATGTCTTGTAATGTAATCGTCTGCGGATCTTTTGCGAGCTGATAACCGCCTCGGGATCCCTCGAAGCTTTTGACCAGTAGCGCACGCCTGAGCGGCATCACGATCTGCGTCAGGTAGCGGTAGGGGAGCTGGTTCTCTTCCGCGATTGTCCGGAGCGACATCGGGCCTGTAGCGTAGTGAAGCGCAAGGGAGCGCATCAGTATCAGTCCATAGTCGACCTTGGTGCTAATTTGAAACATATCTCATACTTATATAGTATGAGTTTAGTTTTATTGTCCAAAATGTCAACCGACGTGCCCGGTTGTTCGGTTCTTTTGAGCATGGTACAATAGTGGTGTTTATGGCTAAGCAAATTGACTCGAAGTCCCAGAAGGTCATCAAGCGTGTTCTCCTTGCGCTCCTCATCGTTTTCAGTCTTGCCTCGATAAGTTTCAGTTTTTTTGTGCTGTTCACTGATATTGGTTCGCGTGGGCAGGTCTCGCAAGCCCAGGCACGAGGTATGTTTACCGCTTTCATCCACGATTATATTGATGAAGTACACCCGCAACGTCTGCCGCTCGGCAGATCGTGGCGTGTGCAAAGCATTGATTTCACGAGCAATAATCTCGCGGTCGTCGAAGCAACCGACGGACAGACGAAGTCGCTACTGGAGTTCATCTACGTCATTGAGCGCCCGAACGTGCGCGTCATGAAGATCAACGACATGACCGGTCGCGACATGCAGGATGCGAAGATATCGCTCATTCGGTATCTCGATTTTCTACAAAGAGAGGATTATGACAATGCCTCGGCGCTCTATGGGGGGCCGATAGCTCGCCTGGTGCCGTATGGTGCGCCAAGCGCCCCGCTGCCGCAGCTTCTGGAAGGGTACTGCGAGCAAGTGAGTCCTGCAGGGAAATGTCTCGTTTTTTCGATCGGGGATACGAGGAAAGATCCGGTCACGGGGACATATCGTTTCACGGTCATGTATCAGAATCCTGATAGCACGAAGTTATATCTCGCAAGCGGCAAGGAGGCGTTTGAACTCCAGGTCGAAGCGCGGGATAGAAATACGTTCGTCGTCACCTCACTTCCATTCGATTGAGCCTAGAGCGCCCGTGCATGATGCTGTAGGGTGCGTATCGTGATCGCAGTTTCGCGGCCTACAGCTTTGTTATATTTTATAAAGATTCGCTGGATCGATCTCGTTGACAGCGCTCCGCCCCGTGACCGCGTTCCGCTACCGCGATCGTGCGCTACGAAGAGATAGGGGTCCGCATCAGAGCGGGCGTCGAGATACTCCTTGATATATTTTCTGGCGTGCACACCGAGCGGCAGCTGTTTGGCAGCTTTGGCGTTGGCGGTGATCACGATACCTTGCAGGAAGCGGACATTGTCACGCTGGAGTTTTGCGAGTACGTGGAGGGCGATGCCTGTGCTGTAGGCGAGCTCCAGAAGCGCGCGATCGCGAAGTGCGAGGAGACGGTTTCTTCCCATGAGGGTCTCCGGAGCATGCAGGATCTCCTCGAGCGCGGCGTGATCGGGGAGGCGGGGTGGGCGGTACAGGGTCCTCTGGAGGCGGATCGCTTTTGCGGGGATCGGGCGCTCACGTTTCGGGAGCCATCGCAGGAAGTTCCTCAAGGCTATCAAGTAGTAATTTTGCGTGACTGGCGAGATCTTTCCTTTCTTGAGCCTTGCTACGAACGCGTGGACTGCCGCGTCGGTGATGTCCTCGATGCGCTTCGCTCCGGTCGCCTCCATGAAGCTGCCGAGGTATGCACGGTAGTGATCGCACGTCAGCACGGCGCGGTGTTTGGCCGTTTCCAGATGCCGCAGGTAGGCATCGATTGCTGAAGGAAGATCGCGTGTTGCCATGGGTATATGGTAGTGCACTGTGCGTTCCCTGCCAAGCTCGACTGACTGTCGAATAGGTACCGTTTTCTAGTCAATAGCTTGGCAACACCTGCAGAGGGGTTTTGAGTCCTCAGC
>JBBTUM010000176.1:0-2771 GCA_038063795.1 Patescibacteria group bacterium
GGTTCATAGAGATATGAGGAATCATGGACGATGACCCCGGTCGTTAGTCCAAGAAAGTGGAAGATCTGGCCCATCCAAACGGCATCGCGTCTGGCAAGGTAGTCGTTGACGGTAACGACATGGACGCCTCGGCCGGTCAGCGCGTTGAGGTATATGGCAAGCGTTGAGGTAAGTGTCTTGCCTTCACCTGTCTTCATCTCGGCAACCTGCCCATCGTGGAGGACCATTCCTCCCATGAGCTGCACATCGAAGTGACGCTGTTGCAGGCTCCGCGAGGCCGCCTCGCGCACGACCGCAAAAGCCTCCGGCAGTAGTCCATCCAGCGGCTCATTCGCGAGACTGACAAGTTGTTTTTTTAATCGGTTCTTTTCCTCGTCTGCGAGCGCGCGACGCATCTCATCGGTAAGCGCGCGAATGGCAGCGGAGCTACTTTCACGCGTAGCCTCGATGCTTTTTTTGAACTCATCCGTTTTTTTTCTGAGCGATTCATCGGACAGTTCTCGGACCACGGTGTCGTGTGCGTTGATATCTGTGACACGCGCCGAAAGACGATCTAAAAAACGCTGATTCGCATCACCGAATATTTTCGTTAAGAGTGACATACTGAGCTGCTATTCATTCACTTCATTACTCGGGAATCGACTGGGGCGTCGCTCTTTGTCCATTTTTTTTGATTTGAATTTTCGGACTTGACGAAGCAATTTATCCGTTGCGAGATCAATGGCCGCCCGGATGTCCTCATGTAATTCTACGATACGTAGCAGTTTTCCCGGTACGCTCACGTTGATCTCTACGCGAAAGATATCGCCCTTGTGGTGGTGTTGGTCGCGGCTGAAGTCGACGCGGCACGAGAGCGTTTTTACCCCTAGTTTCTCGACATGCTGCAATTTTGACTCAAGATATTGCTGCAAGCTCTCGGTAA
Source organism: Patescibacteria group bacterium (assembly GCA_038063795.1). GTDB lineage: Bacteria > Patescibacteriota > Patescibacteriia > UBA1558 > 2-01-FULL-52-15 > JBBTUM01. Next base: position 923 of record JBBTUM010000176.1, read on the forward strand.
CGATGACGTTCTTTGAATATGTTTGAAAATCCATGTCTGGGGGATTCTACATTAGTCAAGAGTAAAAATCAACAGCTTCTTACTGTAGGATCTGCACCTCTTCGTCGAGCTGGATGTTATAGGCATCCCTGACTTGTTGCTTGATGTAACTCACCAGCATGATAACGTCCTCGAAAGTTGCGGCGCCAGTGTTTATGATATAGTTCCCGTGTTTTTCAGAGACCTGAGCGCCTCCGATTTTTTTGCCTTTGAGTCCCAGGCTCTCTATGAGATAACCGCTTGGGATCTTCTTGAACTTCTCGAATCGTGAGATATCGATATCGCGTTTGGCAAGTTCTTCGATGTCAATCCGTGCGAACTCAACGTTCTTGAATATGCAGCCAGCCGATGGCTCAAGAGGGTGGCTTTCTCTTCGAACACGCTTCCGATCATCGATGATGTGTTTGCTCGATTTCGTATCACCTCGCGGAAGTTCCAGGGTACATGACGTGATTATGAAGCTGCTGCGCTTAAAGATGCTGTCGCGATATTTGAAATCACAGGCGCTTCGGTCAAGCGTGTGCATCGCGCCTTGACTGAAGTAAGAAACGGACGCGATGCGGTCACCAATATTTTCGCCGAACGTTCCTGCATTGCCGCGAACGGCTCCGCCGATGGTCCCCGGGATGCCCGCTGCGAGCTCCAAACCGACAAGACCTGCTTTAAGTGTTTTAGAGATCACATCGTCCAGTAGTACGCTGGCACCTGCGATAACGGTTGTTTCATGGACCTTAATGCCCTTGAAATCCAATCGTATGATGAGTCCATCAAAATCTGAGTCCGGTATGAGGATATTGCTGCCGCCTCCGAGGACAAAAATTCTCGAAGAGTGCTTCTGCGCCCATTCAATAACGTTAGCAAGCTCTTTTTCTGATCGCGGCTCCGCGAAAAATCTCGCTGCGCCACCGATCCTGAAGGTTGTAAATGGCCTTAGTGATATGTTCTCTTGTATTTTCATTACTTTTTTGCAAGCGTTCGGGCGAATTCATCGATATTTCCCGCGCCCATGATGAGAATCAGGTCGTCTGGTGTACTTATTGTCTGAAGCGCTTTGCTGATATCATCGAAAGTCGGTGCAAAATAGGCAGCCTGGTGTTGGATAGAGCTGAAAAGTTTTTCGGCTTATACATGCTTCACGATGTCACGCCCAGCAACATCGTAGATTTCGGTCAGCACCAGGACATCGGCATCGTCAAAGGATGTTCCAAACTTCTTGAACAGCTTCTCGGTTCGGTCGTATGAGTGCGGCTGGTACACGAGCACGCAGCGTTTTTTTGGGTAAAATTCCTTGATCGCTCTGAGCGTCGCGCGAATCGCTGTCGGATGGTGCCCGTAATCTGAGTATACTGGAGCACCGTTATATTTGCCAATGAGTTCGAGGCGACGCCAGGTACCCCTGAAGGTCGCGAGCCGCTCGCCTATCTCAGAAGAGGTCATGCCGAGGTGGTCAGCGACAGCGATCACCGCAAGGGCGTTTAAGACGTTGAATACGCCCGGGAGTGAAATAGTAAAAGTATCGTAAAGTGTTCGTTCCTTGTGTACTGTAAAGGTTTGCGACCCCTGTGTTAGAGAGATACCAGACGCCCGGAAGGTCGCCTTTTCCGTGAATCCGTAGGTGATCATTCGGGGCGTAACGATCGAACTGAGGTTCGCATCGTCGAGATTTTTCACCAATACTCCGTCAGCAGGAAGTTTATCGACGAATTGCTGAAAATGTCGCTGGATGTCGCGAAGGTCTTTGTAAAAATCCATGTGGTCGATATCGATGTTGGTTAGCGCGATAATCTTTGGGCTTAACAAAAGCATGTGA
>JBBTUM010000177.1:0-2584 GCA_038063795.1 Patescibacteria group bacterium
CGATAGATAATGAGGTGCTCAAAAAAATGCACGACTCGACTGCCGGGCCGTATTTACAATGATCCAGCTATACGATAGGGTCCCACTGACGCTTAGTGAGCAATCAAGGCAACATGCAACACATACGCAACTTCTGTATCATCGCGCATATTGATCACGGCAAATCAACGCTTGCCGACCGCATGCTTGAAATTACCGGCACTATCGACGCGCGTAACATGCAAGACCAGCTGCTCGATTCCATGGACCTTGAGCGTGAGCGCGGTATAACGATCAAATTGCAGCCGGTTCAGATGAGATGGCGAGATGTCATTCTGAATTTGATCGACACGCCAGGCCATATTGATTTCAATTATGAGGTCTCGCGTTCGCTCGCAGCCGTCGAAGGCGCTCTTTTGCTCGTGGATGCGACGCAGGGCATCGAGGCTCAAACATTGGCGAATCTTCAGCTTGCGAAGGAGCAAGGTCTTACCATCATCCCCGTTATCAATAAGATTGATCTTCCAGCAGCGGATATACAGACTGTCGAGCAAGACCTTATCAACATACTCCACTGCGGAGCTGCCGATATCATGAAGATATCAGCGAAAACCGGCACAGGCGTTCCTGAGCTTTTGGATGTGATTCTTGACAAGGTCCCGGCACCGTCAGCGAACGCAGAAGGCGCACACCTTCGTGCTCTTATCTTTGACGCTGAATACAACGAGTTCAAAGGCGTCGTGATTTACTCGCGCATCTTCTCAGGAAGCGTGCAGCGTGGTGACAAGATCCGTTTTATTCGATCTGCAACGACAGCGGAGGTTATCGAGGTCGGCAGCTTCAGGCCGGAGCTCGTGCCGACGGAAGAGCTCTCGAGTGGAACCATCGGATACCTCATCACCAACATAAAGGAGCTTGAAAAAACGCGCGTAGGCGACACGATCACTCTTTCGGGCGATACGGGAGAGCCGTTACCCGGGTACCGATCTGTCGAACCTATGGTATATGCTGGGATTTATCCTAGTAACGGCGAAGATTATCCCAAGCTGAAAAAAGCGATCTTCAAGCTTAAACTCAATGATGCAAGCCTTGCAATTACCACTGATCACTCAGAAACCATGGGATTCGGATTCCGTTGCGGCTTTCTGGGACTCCTGCACCTTGAGATTGTTCAGGAGAGGCTAGAGCGCGAATTTTCTCTTCCCGTAACCATCACGAGTCCGACTGTCGCGTATCGCCTATTTTTACGTTCCGGCGGACACGAAACTATTACATCACCTGCTGACTATCCTGACCCCAGCCATATACAGTCGATCGAGCAACCGATGGTAGCTGTCAAACTGGTGACGCCACAGCCATATCTTGGTGTATTAATGCAGGCGATCGCTGAGAATCATGGTACGTTTGGGGATACCGAATTTCTCGATGAAAAACGCGTCATTATTCACTGCACACTGCCAATGCGCAATATCATCACGAAATTTTATGACAAAGTAAAAACGATATCGTCAGGCTACGCATCATATAGCTACCACTTTTCCCACTATGAGACCGAGGAGATCGCTCGTCTGGATATCCTACTTGCTGACGAAGTCGTTCCTGCGCTGGCAACGCTCATTCCGAGAAGCGACGCCGAAAAACTCGGTCGAGAGATCGTCGAACGTCTGACGAAGATATTGCCTCGACAGCAGTTTGTCATCAAGATCCAGGCAGCCATCGGCGGAAAGATCATCGCGGCCGAGCGACTCTCGGCATTGCGGAAGGACGTCACCGCAAAACTCTATGGAGGAGATGTCACCAGAAAACGCAAACTTCTCGATAAACAAAAAAAAGGGAAGAAGAAAATGGCTTCATTCGGATCGGTCACGATACCTCAGAAGACGTACATCGATCTCCTAAGATTCGACTAGAGGATACCGAGCAGGCCTGAGCCAAAAGCGATCATCGATAGAATGACAAGGGCAGAAATTATCGTCCAGAACACGCGAATGACCTTTCGTCGTTTCATGTATACAGTATGGCGAATAGAGTTAATTTAATCAACCCCGGCGAAACAGTGCTCGGCAGGACTGACTATCGCGAGGGGTTCTCATTGCGAGTCCGCTTGCTACTTGTCATAGTAGCACTGATAGCGTTTTTTTTCCTACCGAAGTTTTTGACTCTGCACGTTCGCGGACTTAGCCTCTGGAGTTCTCTCATCGGCGGTGTCTTCGTAGCGTGGGCCATGCACCGCGAAAAAAGCGTTATGTATGCTGTTACACATCAGGCACTGTATAAAGTCGTTGGCGCTCATAGTCGAGCCTGGAGGATACCGCTTGATGAGATTTCAGAGATGAGAACACACAAAAAATGGATCATCCTGTGTATTCCAAAAAAGACCTATCTTCTATATAATAACCCAGGGACGCAGAAGTTACGTGATCTCATACAAACGCTTCGAAGAGATTCGAAGCTAATAACATAAAATGGCCAAAAAATGTCCGAAAATCAGACATGTTGTCTTGGTCCGTGAGATGTGATTCCACTTGCTGCCGCGGAAATGAGCTCTGGCAACCTCGCAGGAGTTCTCAAAATTCTTCTCCTAAAGAAAGAAAAGTTACAAAAA
>JBBTUM010000178.1:0-14768 GCA_038063795.1 Patescibacteria group bacterium
CACTGTCGTATCGTAGCCAAGACTTTGCAGCCGCTTCACGAGCAACACCGTCGCCGCACTCGGCTCCGTACCAGGATCCAGAATACCGACGCGGGCGCTCTCAGGCGTCAGCGAAGAGGCACTTTCAGTCGTTTCGCTTCCTGCATCGTCTGACCTGCCATCACTGAACTGCTTCGTGCCCTGAGCGATCGCTGCCCCGATGACGAGACCCACGAACCCGAGGACAAGCACAATAAGAATTACAAGGACTTTTTTCATGACGCCGATTGTTTAGACTTCTTAGCAAGCCGCTTTCTCGGACTTCGCTTTTTGACCTTCTTCTTGCCCACGGACACACTTTCGACGCGGATCGGTATGACACGGCTTTTCACGATGGGTGGTTTCGGAAGCTGAACGGGTTCTGGTGTCGCTGGAGTCTCTGTCGCATCTGTTTCCTCCGGTACCGCTTTCACTGCTGGCGTAACAGCCTCCTCTGGTATCTCCCTTGCTATTTCATGGGCCTGGGCGACGATCGGCGGCTGCACTTCAGCAGGCTGGAACTTTTTCGGAACCCGAATCGTAACACCAGCTTCGACAACCGGCTCTTTCAGCCTGTTCACCCGAACGAGTTCCTTCCAGTCAATTCCTGCCTGCTTCGCGATTACGGGCAGCTGGTCGCCAGGACGAACTGTATATTCCTTCCAGGAACGGTATCGAAAACGCAAAGCGATAAGCAACAGCAGAAGCACCAATAGAAGACCGCCAAGCACTATGACCTCCCGCCATGGCACGACGTGTACCGTAACAACCGGCGTTAGAAGCTCCTCGGGACCGTTCGTCCCTTCATAGGAGATACGCGCGCGGAAACTGAAAGAACCGAAGAGCGGTGCTGGCCACTCCCAGTTCGTCGACACTTCTTCGTCGCGAAGCAGCTGCCATTTGCGCGTCATCGTCTCTCCTTGAAAAAAACGTCCCAGGTCAGCGAAATTGATGACGAACCCAGAATCCTCGGCGGACGACTTTGGAAGATAAGACTCTCGCCCCCATCCAATGATCTCGAGTGTGACATCTGGCTGGAGTGAAATATTGCTCCGATTCACCGCTTTCAACGTCGCCTGATAGACAGGATCTCGCTCCTCGGCCTTCACAAGCTCGACGCGAAAATCTGCGAGCTCGACATTGCGCACCACTTCTCCGGGAACGGTCTCATAGATCCGAATACCGACGCGCGTCACGATCGTGGCGCCGATGCTTCCTGTTGACACATCATCCACCGATGCCTTCTGCAGAATGATGCCTCCAGAATGCTCGCCCACATCCGCATTCTCAGGCACGGTCATGGTGAACGGCATGTCGTACTCTTTACCGGGGTCCATGGTGATCTCTGAAACCGGAAGTGTCACCCACGCGCCAATTCCATCCTTCGGGTCATCATGCGCTTCGAGAGCGAAGTTGCCCTGGTTGCTCGCGATCGAGTCGACGGCATAAATCTTGATTGCTTCGATCTTGTCGGAACTATTGATGAGGTGGATCGAGTCGGTAATGCTCTCACCTGCGTCAAGATTGTAGATGAACCACGAGTCTGAATACTTGACCCCTGGATCAACGTTCGCAGGGACTCCGCCGATGCCGCCGGCGCTGAGCGCAAGAGCCGTCAATGCAGTCAGTACAAATAAAAAAACACTCCCGACAACCAGCAGCGAGAGTCCGATAGGGAGTTTAATTTTCATATTGGTTATTTTTATTTGAGTGGCGCTTCTGAAAAACGTGATTATTATACCACAAAACGTAGAATAGAAAAGCACCGCTCGGGCAGCATGCCCGAGCGGTGTGAAAAATGCTTATTTGAATCGCGTTTTAGGTCAGGGTCAGTGTAATGGTCGACGTTAGATTTTGGGCTGTCGGACTTGACGGGATGAATTGCTCGAGATCAAAATCAGTGATCCAGTATTGTCCTTGCCCAAAGGTGCCAGCCGCAGTGTACCAATCGATAGTAGTGACACCAGCACTATAACAATCGCTCGTGCCCTTCGTGATGCTTGTGGTATCCTGGCCTGCCTGCGATCGAATGGCGCCTGTCGTCGTGATGACGCACATCTTGCCGAGATTGCCGTCGAGCCCCGTGCTGTCGTAGTCCAGCTGGTTATGGCGACCACCCGGCGCGCTGTTATTAACCTCACTCCAGTCGGTCGCGGTCATATTGAGCGTCCATCCCGCGCCACTCCCTCGTGCGTCCGATAGCTCGATTGAGCCGAAGTCCGTGAGAGCAGACGTTTGACTGGTAAATAACACCGAGACTGCCGCGTCAAAGCTTCCGCTGCTCGAAGAATTCAAAATCGAGAGAACGCCAGCAGAAACCGTCGCGTAGACCTCCTCGTTAGCCGCGCGCGTATAGCGAAGTCCTGTCATGAAGAGCTGCGAGAGTATGACAAGTATGCCGATGAACGTTCCGATATACACCATACGCGGAGGCCGCGTACCGCCATTCAGCTCCGTGACCTTATCAACATTTCGAAAATAGTTGGTATCCTTCGCCAGCTGCACGATCTTCTTCGCGTCGGCCGCGCTGTAATACCGCCATCCACGGCTATCGCGCAGCGCCTTCGGGATCAGCCCCATCTCCTCCCACCGGATGATGGTGCTCTTATCGCGATCGATCTGCCTGGCGATGTCTATCAGCCGATAGGTGCGATCAAACATAGGCCTCCTTTTTGTTTTTTGGGTTCAAAAAAACTCTATCTTTGTGAAAAAATAAAGTGAGATGCAAAGCCAGGCTGATGATTTGTACGGTCATTTTGTTTTTATTTTTGCCTACAGTACCTGCGATACTTATGCACCGCTGTACCCACTGACATCATTATAGCTCATGATTATCCACAGGTCAATCCACTACTGACCAACCCCACCATGGCACTATGGTACTTCGTATATTCATTATAGCGCAAAATTAGCCAAAAGTCAATCAAGATAGCACTTTATTGGCTAATGGTAGATAATATATCGAATTATATTCGCAATTGCGTTTTTCTGCTTATATTGGCTAAAAAAAATAATAAAAATTCATAACCTTGAACATCCGCTGTGAATAAAGTGCTAAGATAAAATAAAAAAGAACTCGCAAGCTCCAGCATTGGATTCACTCGTTAAGCTGTCGGGTCTGGTTTCAGGAAAAAGCCTTTCTTTAGCGGAATTGACCTAAGCTCGTCAAAGTTGATGGTCGCCCCTTTGATGGCCGAGAGATCCGCCGGTGTCGACCCGATGTCCAGGATCACGCGATCGCCACGATGCACCTTTTGCAGTGGCTCCGTATCGCGATCTTGCGCGAACATTTGAACAATGATGAGGCTCCCCCCATCAAAACGAGCCTCCATGCCTGGCATGAGTCTCCCCGATACCACTTCGCCCGCGAGATGTTGTCTGGGGCCTTGGTATACCTCGCTAACCTTGAATGAGCCCCCCATAGTCGTTTAGATGAATTCTTTGAAGAGTGGTTGCAGATTACGTCTGGAACCGGAAGCGGTCAAGAGAGGTTTTCCCTCAAGATAGGAGAGCTCCGATGCATAGCTCGGCCGCTTGGTGTTTTGATAGAACAAGCCGACCGGCAGCTTATCTTTCTGAAGTGCCTTCTCGAGGGCTGCTTTCCTATCGGCCGCAGTATATGTCGGGTCGTCCTGCAGCGAATAAATGGAGTCAAAGTAAAACTTGAACGTATTGATCTTATTGAACGTGACACACGGTTGGAAAATATCGACAAGAGAAAAACCGGGATGCTGGATGCCGCGCTTGATCAGATCGACGAGCTGGTCCGCCTTTCCCGAAAAACCACGCGCGACGAACGAGGCATCCGAGGCAAGCGCCAGAGAGATCGGATTGATCGGCTCTTCGATGATGCCTTCCGGAGTCGACTTCGCCTTATACCCGCGCGAGGCGGTCGGCGCAGCCTGTCCGGTCGTCAGGCCGTAGACGCTGTTGTTGTGGACGAGATAGGTGATATCGACATTGCCACGGATCGCGTGGATGAAGTGACTCAAGCCCTCGCCGTAGCCATCGCCATCGCCGGCAGCGACGATCACGGTCAGTGCCTGATTCGCGAGCTTCGCGCCGACCGCGGTCGGGACCGCACGTCCGTGCAGCGAATGCCAGCCGTATGCGTGAATCGTGTTGGCCATGTTGCCGGAACAGCCGACGCCGTAGACGATCAGCACCTGGTGCGGTGGTACCTTCAGCTGCTCGAGCGCCTTCTTGAGCGACAGCCAGATGGAAAAATTGCCGCACCCGGCACACCAGGTCGGTGCGTGGGTCGAGTCATAGATGCCTTTTTGTTTCTGGATAAATGCCATGGAGTTACAAGGTCAAGAGTCGTTCTTTTATCTCCGAGGGATAGAGAGGGCGGCCGTCGTATTTCAAAAGCTTGTGCTCAAGGTAAATGCCGGTCTGCTGCCGTATGAGGCCCCCCAGCTGAGCTGTCGAATTATTCTCGACGAGAAGGGCGCTTTTTGCCCGCCCGAGAACCTGGGCCACGACCTCGGAAGGGAAGGGCCACAGCACGTTCAGATGCAAGAAGTTAATCTTCCGCTGCAGGCCCGGATGAAGCCACGCGATCGCGTCTTGGACCGGGCCCTTCATCGAGCCCCATGCGACGACCGTCTTCTTCGCCTTCGGGCTGCCATAAAGTACGGCACCGTTGATCTCGCGAGCCGCCAGTGCGAACTTACGGGCCCGCTTCCGAACCTGGTCGATCCGATTCTCCGATTCCTCATCCGAGAAGCCGTACTCATCATGCTCATCGCTATTGGCAAGATAGACGCCGTTCTTCTGCCCAGGAATACTGCGTGACGAAATGCCGTCGGCAGTCACCCTGTACCGCTTATATGCCTTCGTCTTCCTGAGCGCAGCATCGCTCATGAGCGCCTTGCTACGATCAACAGTCACTTGCTTCACATCAAAGGGATCGACCGTACGATGACTCTCCCCGAGGAATTTATCCGTGAGAATAATAACCGGCACCTGATAGCGGTCTGCCCAGTTGAAAGCCTTCGCGGTCATATAGAAACATTCGGCGTGATCGCCGGGCGCGAGCACGATCCGGGGAAACTCGCCCTGCGCCGCATGCATCACGAATCTGAGGTCTCCCTGCTCGGTCCAGGTCGGCAGTCCCGTCGCAGGCCCCGGTCGCTGCGCATTGACGATGACGATCGGCGTCTCGGTGATTCCGGCAAGGCCCTGCGACTCGACCATGAGTGAGAAGCCGCCCCCTGAGGTGCCGACCATGGCGCGGACGCCTGCGTGTGACGCGCCGAGCGCCATATTGATGACGGATATCTCATCTTCTGCGTGTTTCACGACGAGCTTCTGAGATGACGCTTTACCCGCAAGGTAATGTAGGATCGTTGATGAGGGCGTCATGGGATAGGCGACATAAAAACGGAGGTCAGCCGCGAGTGCACCGAGTGAAATGGCGTCGTTTCCGGTAAGTAAGAGCTCTCTCCCGTCAGGCTTGTTTCGCAGCTTAGTTTTGAAATCCAGTTGCGGATATTCCTTCCGTACGTACTCATACCCGAGCCGTGCGGCAGCGATATTCGTCTCGATGAGAGCAGACTTGTGTCCGAAGGTCTGCTTGATGACGCTCGCGAGCATTGAGAAAGGGAGTCCGACGCCCGCCTGCGACGCGCCGAGGGAAACGGTATTCCGCATGATGGGCTGCCCCTTCGCCTGCTCAGTAAGTGCCGCGAGGGGAACGTGTACGAGCTTGATATGCAGCTCCTTCTGCGCCGCGGTCAGTGTAATCGGCAGAGACGTCTTATCATAGATAACCACCGCGCCATGATTCAGCTCCTTCGCATGCCGGGTGAAGGTGTCCTTGTTGAGCACAACCAGAATATCAACCTCCTCCGCCGTGCTCGCGACCGAAGACTCACTAACCGTCACCTGATAGGTATTGTGGCCGCCGCGAATCAAAGAAGGGTACTCATCGTATCCGAAGACGAAGTACCCGGCTCGTTTACAGACTTTCGCAAAGGTGAGGCCAGCGCTCTTGATGCCGAATCCGGCGTCGCCGCCTACCTTCCAGCTGCTGAGGTAGCGTGACATATATAATTTTATTACGCTTGCCCGAATACCGCGCTGCGCGGATGAAGGGCTTTGAAAATAATCCTGTCGGCGGAGCCGACTCCTCTCGTAAAGAACCCGCCCTGATACCTCGCGGCTCGCCGCGAGGTCGGGTTCATGTTTCACTCCTGGAACCCCGCTCTCCATGCGCAATTATAGCAGGCTTCTTTTTTCGGGGCGAACATCCCGCACAGCAGCGCTCTCACGCAGTAGAGTATCAGCCGTGCGCTGCGACGCTGATCTAAAGTAAACATAGTATACAACCTCCGTTTAGATTTGCATACCGTAACATGTATTCGTTGCCAATGCAATGCGGATGCGCTACAATGAACTCCGGTAATCATTAACTCGAATCTATGGCATACCGCGCTGAAGTCGATCGAAAACTCTGTGTCAGTGTCGCCTCCTGCGTCGCGATAGCTGGCAATACATTTGAGCTCGATCAGGAAGGCATTGCAAAAGTAAAAAAGCAAGGCGGCGACTCGAACGAGACGATCCTCCAGGCGGCGCAGAGCTGTCCGGTGAATGCAATCGCAGTCTTTGACGACAAGGGAACGAAGATCTATCCGAAAGAGTAAACGGCAGCGATGAATACGAAGGAGCCCCTGCGGGCTTCTTTTATGTTTGCAAAAACCCACGGCTACGTTAAGATGCGCTTGGTATGCAGCGAAGCAACATGATCTACCTTGACCACGCGGCGGCAACCCCGATAGTCCCCGAAGTGCTCCGCGCCATGAAGCCCTACTGGCGGAAGAACTTCGCAAATCCCTCCAGTTTGCATGCCGCCGGACGTGAAGCCAAACGCATATTGGAACAATGCCGAACCTCCTGCGCACTCTTGCTCAACTGCCTTCCTGACGAAGTAATCTTCACATCCGGCGGCACAGAAAGCATTAATCTCGCACTCAAAGGACATGTCGCTGCGCGAAAGAAAAAGCAGCACATCGTAAGTACGACCGTCGAACACGCCGCAACTATTGAAACGCTCCGTCGTCTCAAAAAAGCCCCACACCGCATATCGTTCATTCCATGCAATCACGCGGGCATGATCAACGTCGAAGACATTATCGCAGCGATACATCCTGACACGAGTTTGATCACGGTGATACTGGCGCAGAATGAAATAGGAACGGTCGAACCGGTTGCGGAAATCGGTAGACGCCTGGTGAACGTGAACCGCGAACGCGCCAAGAAAGATCTGCCCCCCGTGACCTTCCATACGGACGCATGCCAGGCACCGGCATGGATGGAAGTCAACACCGAAAAACTCCATGTAGACATGCTTTCTCTTGATGCGAGCAAATTCTACGGCCCAAAGGGCATTGGTTTGTTGGTGAGACGCCGCAGTATCGTGCTTGAACCGCACATGGACGGCGGCGGGCAACAGCGCGGATTTCGTTCGGGCACAGAGCCGCTCGCTTTAATAGTCGGAGCTACTGCAGCGCTCGAATACGCCGAAAAAAAACGCCAGAGTTCTGTGAGTAACATTACACATCTGCGCGATTATCTGCTTGCACGCGTCACCGATGAAATTCCCGATGTGCTCGTGACCGGACATCTGACGCAACGTCTCGCGAACAATGCAAGCTTTGCGTTCGCGGGCCTTGAAGGCGAAAGCCTTGTCCTGCGTCTTGACCATGCGGGCATCGCAGCATCGACAGGCGCCGCCTGCTCAACAGGAGAGCCAGGACCGTCCGATGTCATCAGAGCGCTACATCTTCCCCGGCGATACCGAAACGGCTCTCTCCGTTTAACGCTCGGCTACGAAACGACGAAAAACGACCTCGACCAAACAGTGAAGACGCTCAAACGTATCGTTACACAGCTCCGTCGGAAGTAACAAGCATCGATTGACAGTGACCTCCTATCTGTTAAGATAGGCCGTTCGGTTATTTCACATGCGCTCATAGAGGAGGGGCTTGAATGCACATCGTATACGCACGAGAGAAACCGCCTTCATCATGGACCAAATCCCTGTTCCTCGCGGGACCGACCCCGCGAGACAAGTCTATCCCGTCCTGGCGACCCGAGGCCTTACGGCTTCTCGAAACGGCCGGCTACGACGGCGTTGTCTTCGTGCCTGAGAATAGAGGTGGCGCCGTAAAAATCGACTATACGGACCAAGTTGAGTGGGAGGAACGCTGTCTGAACCTTGCGGACATCGTTCTCTTCTGGGTTCCGCGCGAGATGAAGACGATGCCAGCCCTTACCACGAATATCGAGTGGGGCGTCTGGCACGACAGCGGCAAGGCTGTCCTCGGCGCACCGCCGGATGCGCAACACGTACGCTATCTCCGTCATTACGCAGAGAAGATGCACGTTCCTACGGCGGAAACGCTGTCTGAAACGATCGGTCTCGCGCTTGCGGCACTCGGCGACGGCGAAATGCGCTTAGGAGGCGAACGGGAGGTGCCTCTCTCCATCTGGTGCACGAAACATTTTCAAAACTGGTACCGGATGGTGATACGGGCGGGGAACCGGCTCGACAGCGCCCGTGTTAAGTGGGTATTTCACGTCGGAAGTGACAAAGAGATGGCTTTCCTCTTCGCACTCCAAGTCTCCGTCTACGTCGCAGCCGAGCGGCGTCACAAGTCGAACGAGGTCATCATCTCACGCCCCGACGTCTCGGCGATACTGCTGTACCTACCCCGACTTCCCATCGGACAGACCAAGTTGCTCCTGGTCAGGGAGTTCCGCAGTCCGGTCGCGAACATCGAGGGGTATGTACGGGAACTGCCGAGCGGATCGTCGCTCTCCGCGCGACATACGCCCGATGAGGTGGCCATCAAGGAATGCGAGGAGGAGACGGGGCTCGTGATCAACCATGACCGGCTTCGCTGCCACGGCGCCCGACAGATCGCCTCGACCTTGAGCGCCCACCGGGCGCACCTCTTCTCGGCAGAGCTCACGCCGGAAGAGTACCGAACGATCATCGGTCGCGAGAAACAAGCTGGCGGTGCAGAAGACGACGCCGAACATACGCATGTCGAGCTGCGAACGCTCGAGGAAGCGACCCAAGACCCAAGCATCGACTGGTCGATGCTCGGGATGATCCTTTCAGCCATCAGATAGTCCTTTCGGGGACCCACAGAAACAGCGTGGGTCCCTTTTGCTTTGGCCATGGCTCTATGCTATAACGAACAAACGAACCTCCGCACAGCAACCTGATGCTAAATTAGCAAGAACCCATCTCAAAATTCAATTTTCATCCACAGTGTCATTCCCGCGAAAGCGGGAATCCAGTCAACTAAGCCATTTCTGGATTCCGGCTCAAGGCCGGAATGACAGAAAGGACAATTTTGACATAGCTTCAAGTTAAAATCCTAAATACGAAACAAACACGAAATCATAGATCCCAAACAACCGCCAAAACAACTATGCTGCCCGGATAGTTTAGAATTTAGAGTTAGAATTTGTTTAGTATTTAAAAATTAGAATTTAAACTTTAACTAAACACTATGAAACAATACATCTACAAAGAGATGCCCTTCAAAACATTGAGCGGCATTTCAGACAAAACGAACGCTATCCATCATGACAAGCTGTACGCCGGCTACGTCAAGAAAAAGGACGAGATCCAGGAAAAGCTGAAGACCGTCGAGCTCGGCAGCGCGAACCAGACCTATAGCGAGCTCCGCGCACTGAAAGACGCCGAAACCTTTGCCGTGAACGGGACGTACCTCCACGATATCTATTTTGACGGCCTCGGCGAATCCTCGCATAAGCCGTCTGGCGCGATCCTCGCAGAGATCGAGAAACGATGGGGGAGCTTCGAGAAGTTCAAAGCCTTTTTCAAGGCGTGCGGGCTTGCTGCACGAGGCTGGGCAGTTCTTTCGTGGGACACGTTCGAGCAAGGCCTCCATATCTACACTGGCGACGCACATAATCAAGGCGGCGTCTGGGGTGCTCTGCCGGTCATCACGATGGATGTCTATGAGCACGCCTACTTCATGGACTTCGGGAGCGACCGCGGCGCCTACATCGATGCCTGGTTCGAAAATCTGCACTGGGGCAGGATCGAAAAACGATTTCAGAATTACAAAAACGTAACCACAGAATAATCACATGAATAAATACATTGCCGAGCTCGTCGGCACCTGTATTCTGGCTCTAGCTGTCTCCTTTTCGCTAGCGCAATCCTTTCCGGTGTCGACTCCGGTCATTGCTGCGCTCACGCTCGGCCTTCTGGTGTACACCATTGGACCGATTTCTGGGTGCCATATCAATCCGGCGGTAACCCTGGGCCTCTGGTCAATCAAAAAAATCGACCGCAAAGACGCGATCAACTACCTTATCGCCCAATTCGTAGGAGCCTTGCTCGCCTATTTCATTTCCCGCCTGCTGATCTCGAACCCAGCCTCTGTAAGCATTGTAAATACTGGTCTCGTAGGCGCCATGGAGCTTATCGGCGCACTTGTGTTCACCTTCGGCGTTGCTGCGGTTGCAACCGGCAGAGTGCCTCAAGACGCAAGCGGCCTGGTTGTCGGTGGTTCACTCCTCTTGGGCATCAGTATCGCGAGCTTCGCTTCGAATGGTATCTTGAACCCGGCAGTGGCCTTAGGGATAGGCTCATTTTCGCTCATGTATCTGATCGGCCCTCTCATCGGGGGCATTCTGGGCATGCGGCTCTATGCCTACCTGGCATCGCGACTCTAACTCGACTTTCTGCATCAAAAAAAAGCAGTCCTCTTCTCACCAGAGGTATTTATCCACCGGGGAGTCGCCACCCCCACCGATGTTGGACGATTTTTTGAAGCACATCCAACCCCCAGAAAACAAAAAAAGCTAAGAAAAACAAAAATTTGTCAAAATGCTTGCACCACTACATCTTGTGTGCTATAATGCCTTTGTACCACAAGATGTAGTGTTTCATTGATTCTCAGAAAAAGCCCTAACATCAGTGCCGGAAGAAACAGGCACCTCTTTTTTTGCCCTATCGTGTGGTCTTTCCCCTACTTTTCGCTTCTCACCGCTAACGAAACAAAAAACCCTATGTTTGCATCTACCGTTGCCAAACGGGATGGCCGAACCGAGGCTTTTGACGCCGAGAAATTGCTCTATACGCTGAAGTTCATCCTTCAGCAGACCAAAACAAAGGATAACCCGATCTCAAAAAAGGTAGTGCAGCAGACGATCACGCGACTTGAGCGTGATTTTAACGATGGAATGCCTGTTTCAAGCGATACGGTCAGACAGGCGGTCTCGGCAGTACTTATCGAAAGCAACCTAAGACACGTCTCCGACTACTACAACAAGAACAAAGGAAAGAAGCTGCCGATGGGCTCCCGCAAAGAGACCTACCGCGGCGCGCCGATCCGTGCCCTGAACCCAGGGCTCCGCGTCACCCGCCGCTGGACGAAGATGGGCGAGAGCGTCTTCGACCAATTCACCTATGAAAAGAGGAATTCTATCATCCGGGACCCTGATGGCAAGGTGATCGCCGAGATCAAGGACGTCGAGGTGCCTATCTTCTGGACGCAGGTCGCGACCGATATCCTCGCGCAGAAATACCTCCGCAAGGCAGGCGTTCCCGAACGCGACAGCCACGGCAACTTCCGGCTCGATGAGCACGCGGAACCGATCCTCGGCATGGAAACGTCGATCAAGCAGGTCGCGCACCGCATGGCCGGCTGCTGGCGTGACTGGGGTGAACGCTACGGCTATTTCTATTCGAAAGAGGACGCTCAGGCCTATGAAGACGAGATGACCTATACCATCATCCGCCAGCTCGGCGCGCCGAACTCGCCGCAGTGGTTCAACACCGGCCTCGCCTATGCCTATGGCATCACCGGCACCCCGCAGGGTCACTACCTCGTGAGCCCCGACACCGGCATCTTGGAAAAATCACAGGACACCTACACACATCCGCAACCACACGCATGCTTCATTCAGTCAGTCTCTGATGACCTGGTCAACGAAGGGGGAATTTTTGATCTGGTGACGCGAGAAGCGAGACTATTCAAATACGGTTCAGGCACGGGATCCAACTTCTCATCGCTGCGATCCGAAGGCGAGCGTCTCTCCGGTGGCGGCAGGTCATCGGGCATGATGAGCTTCCTTCGCATCCTCGATCGGGCTGCTGGCGCTATCAAGTCAGGCGGCACCACGAGACGGGCCGCAAAGATGGTCGTCGTGGACATCGACCATCCGGATGTGGAGCGCTTCATCAACTGGAAAATGACCGAGGAGCAGAAGGTCGCCGCGCTCATCTCCGGCAGCTGGAACACAAGCCACTACCTCGACCAGCTGATGGCGATCGCCGCCAAAGAGAATACGACCGACTTCACGAAAAATGAAACACTGAAACATGCGGTCAGAAAGGCCCTCCAGCGTCACGTACCATTGAACTTCATCATCCGCGCATTCGACCTCGTGAAACAGGGATACGACTCGATGAACCTCGCGACCTTCAATACCCACTTCGAAGGCGAAGCCTACAATACCGTCTCAGGACAGAATTCGAACAACTCGGTCCGCGTCTCGAACGACTTCATGCATGCCATGGAGCAGGGCCGGGAGTGGAACCTCTTTTACCGCACCAACCGCGAGGTGGCAAGGACCCTGCCGGCAAAAAAGCTCTGGGACCAGATCAACTACGCCGCCTGGTCATCTGCCGACCCCGGTCTCCAGTTCCATACCACGACGAACGACTGGCACACCTGCCTCTCCGACGGCGAGATCCAGGCCTCGAACCCCTGCTCCGAATACATGTTCTTGAATGACACGGCCTGCAATCTCGCCTCCATCAACCTCGCGCATTTCGTCGACGACGTGACAGGGACCTTCGATGTCGAGGCCTTCAAACACGCCGTCAGGCTCTGGACCATCACCCTCGAGATCTCAGTGCTCATGGCGTCATTCCCGGCGAAAGAGATCGCCTGGCGGAGCTACCTCTACCGGACGCTCGGCCTCGGCTACGCGAACCTGGGCACCATTCTCATGACCCTCGGGGTACCCTATGACTCGGATGCTGCCCGCGCCATCGCCGCGAGCATCACCGCCCTCATGGGCGGAGAATCGTATCGAACGAGCGCCGAGCTCGCCTCTATCCTCGGCCCCTTCCCGCGCTATGCCTACAACCGCGAGGACATGCTGCGTGTCATCCGCAATCACCGGCGTGCGGCCTACAATGCACCTACGGACGAGTATGAGCGCATCGACGTAAAACCGCAGGGCATCAATGCCGCTTTTGCTCCCGACTATCTCGTGAAAGCAGCACAGCAGAGCTGGGACGAGGCTCTGGCGCTCGGCGAGCAGTACGGCTATAGGAACGCGCAGACGACGCTCATCGCGCCCACAGGAACGATCGGCCTGGTCATGGACTGCGATACGACGGGCGTCGAGCCTGATTTCGCCATCGTCAAGTTCAAAAAACTCGCAGGCGGCGGCTATCTCAAGATCATCAATAACAATCTGCCGAAAGCATTGCGGCGGCTCGGCTACACCGAGAGTCAGGTCGGCGAGATCGAGCGCTACGCACTCGGACACGGCACGCTGAGAGGCGCTCCGACGGTGAACCCCGGGACACTCAAAGAAAAAGGCTTCACCGACGCTGAGATCGCGACGATCGACGACGAGATCGGAAAAACGTTCGACATACAGTTCGCGTTCAATACGACGACGATCCCTCGAGCGACCCTGGAACGCCTCGGTTTCTCCGAAGACACGCTCGCTGACCCGAAGCTTAATATCCTGAAAGAGCTTGGCTTCAGCAAGGCCGAGATCAAAGACGCGAACCTCTATATCATAGGCACGATGACCACTGAAGGCGCGCCGCACCTGAAAGAAGAGCACTATGCCATCTTCGACTGCGCGAACCGCTGCGGCTCGATCGGCACGCGCTATATCCCGTACAAGGCGCATGTCGGCATGATGGGCGCGGTGCAGCCGTTCCTCTCGGGCGCAATTTCAAAAACGATCAACATGCCGAAGACCGCGACGATCGAGGATGTCGCCGAGGTGCACTGGACCAGCTGGCAGTATGGCCTGAAGGCGGTCGCCTTGTACCGCGACGGTTCGAAGCTCTCACAGCCTCTGAATACCGTGACCGATGACGACGAGCTCCTCGGCCTCTCCGCTGATGATGATACCGATGACGACGTCTCAGCAAAGGTGTACAGCGACGCGATCGCTCGGAAACTCCTGAAGCAGAGCCTCCCGACCCAGCGCTACGGCTTCATCCAGGAGTCGCGCGTCGGCGGGCACAAGGTCTATCTCAGGACCGGCGAGTACCCGGACGGCAGGCTCGGCGAGATCTTCATCGACATGTACAAGGAAGGCGCCGCGTACCGCTCGCTCGTCAACTGTTTCGCCATAGCGGTTTCCAAGGGCCTCCAGTACGGCGTACCGCTTGAGGAATTCGTGGATACCTTCACCTTTACCCGCTTCGAGCCTGCGGGCATCGTCGAAGGCCACTCGAACGTCAAGATGGCGACCTCGCTCCTCGACTTCATCTTCCGGGTCCTCGGCTACGAGTATCTGGGCCGCGAGGACCTCGTACAGGTCAAGGACAGCGAGCCGAAACTCCCGCGCCTGAAAGCGCATGACGCAGGCCAGACCTCCCTTCCGATCAGCGCAAAAACTCTTCCAAAAGCTGTAGTGATCGAAGACGACGACCGTCGTGAAGCGGCAGTCAGGCAAGGCTTTACCGGCGACCAGTGCCCTGCGTGTGGCAGCATCAA
>JBBTUM010000179.1:0-1263 GCA_038063795.1 Patescibacteria group bacterium
GGCTCAAAAAAGGGCTAAGACCAATAGATACACCAATTCCTTGAATGCACGCTCCGCGAGCCAGCGGGTAGTCATGGAACAGATCGAGCGACAGGGCCACTGTCCGTTTTGCATTGAGAATCTTAATACATACCACAAGAATCCAATCTTAAAGAAGGGTAAGTACTGGTTACTGACTGAGAATCAGTGGCCCTACGAGAATGTGAAGCATCAACTTCTCGTGATCTATAAAACACATATTGAACATATCAATCAAATCGCTCCCAAGGCGTGGAGTGAGTTGGGCTCTCTTTTTAGCGGCGAAGCAAAGAAGCGTAAGATTGAGGGGGGTGGATTGGCTATAAGATTTGGTTCATCGAAGGATGGGAATTACGGATCCACCGTTCTTCATATCCATGCACATTTGATTGAACCTCATTTGAAAAAATTGAAAAAAACCGAAGCCTGGAAATTTAAATTCGGTCAGCCGAAGGATTATAAAAAGAAGTAGGGTCGGATGGCTATCCGCCCTGTCCGATTGACGAGAGTACAGTCGTGTGTTTAGGTTGCGCCGCCTCAAGCGGCAGAAAGGGAGTTCTGATGGGATTGGACATTCCGAACCTCGCGGGTCTTACCCCGCACCAAGTCGTGACCCTCTCGAGGGCGCGCAACTTCACCCAGTACCTGAGCATGCGTCAGGCCTACCTCGACGGGAAGTGCCTGTTCTGCGATCCGCTCGGGCCGAAGAACAAAGTGATGGTCCAGATCGACGGCTGGCGTTTATGGAGGAATCCGTTCCCGGAGAAGCACACGTCGCTGCACCTCGTCATGGCGTCGGTCCGCCACATTCCGACTGAGGAACTACCGTTGGAAGAGGATTTCCTCGCGATCGGAAAGCTCTTCGCCTGGGTGCGTGAGCGCTTCAATCCGCGTCTGTTCACGGGGGGCGGCCTGTTCATGCGCTTCGGCGATCCGATGTTGAACGCGGGGACGATCCTTCATCTTCACGCACATATCATGGTGCCCAGCAGTTCTGGCGAAGTGCGGCTACCTCTCGCAAAGGAGCCGGATCGCGAGCGTCTCGGCTACCGGCGGCTCAAGCTCTTCGAGAAGCTCCGCCGTGAGGCCTCGCTCTCCGGTCTCACCGACGAGGAGTTCGAACTTCTCGAGCAGGACGCGGGCTCGATCGAGAAGGAGTTCGTGAAGATCCGCGAGGGAACCTACGCGGCCTGACCCCGCCTACATGCAGGCGAGGGTCTTTTTTTATTTTCCGCCAGAGGCGGA
>JBBTUM010000180.1:0-7941 GCA_038063795.1 Patescibacteria group bacterium
TCAGCGAAGCTAGTCGGAAATTCGATTGATGGAGCCGCGTGCGCTCGTGACACGAAGACAAGCGGCAGCAGATAGACCAGTTGTTTGAACTTTCGCATAATATGACTGATGCTTATTTTATTAAGTGCTTCCTTAAGGTCGGAGCCGATTCAACGTTCGAGCAAACGGGATCGACTCACGAACATGTTTGAGACCGCATATCCATGATACCAGACGCTCGAGACCAAGTCCAAAGCCTGCATGAGGCACCGAGCCGTACCTCCGCAAGTCAAGATACCACTGGAATTCCTGCAACGGGAGCTTGTGTTCCTTGATCCTGTCATATAACGTCTGATAATCGTCCTCACGCTGCGAACCCCCGATGATCTCGCCGTACCCCTCGGGCGCAAGCATATCATCGCAGAGCGCGAGCGTCGGATCAGAAGCATCCCGTTTCATATAAAAAGCCTTCACGGCGGCAGGGTACTTTTCAACAAAAATGGGTTTCTCATACTGCTCGGTAAGGAGCGTCTCGTCGTCCCCTCCGAGGTCCTCCCCGCGCTTGATATCTGACCCGAGCGACTGAAGTTCGCTGACGGCCTCATCGTACGTCTTCCGGATAAACGGCGCTCTGACCGTCCGTAACTTCTCCACGTCGCGCTCAAGTATCCGAAGCTCGGCTGAATACCGGCCTAGAATGCGCTGGACAAGATATGCGATGAGCTTTTCCTGAACCGCGATGTTGTCCTCGTGCGTGGCAAAGGCCATTTCCGCGTCCATCATCCAGAACTCAGTCAGGTGGCGACGCGTCTTTGATTTCTCGGCACGAAATACAGGCCCGAAGTCAAACACCTTGCGATGCGCGAAAATGGCAGCCTCGATGTAGAGCTGCCCGGACTGCGAAAGATACGCCGGCTGCCCAAAGTAGTCGAGCGCGAACAATTCCGTCGTCCCCTCACATGCGTTCGGTGTGAGTATCGGGGAGTCAATTTTCAAAAAACCCTCCTCTGCCATGAAATCATATATGCCTTTCGTCAGCCCATCACGGATCCGAAGCACTGCCCATTGCCGCTTCGACCGAAGCCAGAGGTGCCGCTGATCCATGAGAAAATCGATACCGTGCTCTTTCTTACCGATAGGGTACTCCTCCGAGATCTGAATAGCGGAGAGATCGCGCACCTGGATCTCGAACTCATCCTGTTTCGGGTGTTTCGTCACCTGTCCGGTGATGATGACGGACGATTCGGGAGTGATCTCACCAGTACGCTCCCACACTGCATCCGAAACATCATCTTTGTTGACGATCGCCTGCGTCCAACCGTACCCATCGCGCAATTGTAAAAAAGCAACCTTCCCCGAGGAACGCTTGTTGAAAACCCACGCTGCAATACTGACCTCCTGCTGTACATGCCCGGACAGCCCATCAAGCTTTACTTCCGACATATCGTCTTGTTATTTGGAGGATCGACGCTTCGCGCTCGGAGCGCCATGCTTCTCATGCGGCAGACAGTCACAGAGGAAGTGACTGCGGTTCGCCTTGCTGTACATCATCCACAGTCCGATGTAGATGATGAGGATCGGCCAAAAAAAGGTCCACACCGCACCGCTCACGATACCCATCTTATCCAGCAAGAGCAAAAACCCTACTATCGTAATGACCATACCCGCGACCATAGTTGTTTATTTTACTTTTTAGTTTCCTTAAGTGTACTAAAAAAAGGGCCTCATATCAAGGCGCCTCTGCCGGAGATCACTAGGAAGATGTGTCAGGATACTCCCGCTCGAGACTCGTCATAATACACTGATTATAGATGACTTTCCCGAAATCGCGGCTATGCTTTCCCAGGTAGGCGATGACTGAGTCAGACTCGGCGCCAGGTTGGATCCATACGTTCAAACCGTGCAGTGCACGCAGTTCCTTGAGGATTTTGAGCGTTGCGTCGGGCGGGACGACGATATCGACAATGTCTATCTTGCCCGGTATATCGGCAACCTTCTTGTACACAAGGCGACCCAGTATGCTACCCTCGCGAGGATTCACGGGAATAACGTCATGGCCCTCGCCGAGCAGATGACGTACGATGCGATTTCCATACTTCTCGACATTATTAGAGGCGCCGACGACAACTATTTTCATATAGTCGAGTATAGCGCACCAAAGTTCCTCAGGCAATGAGGCATGTACAGATACCGAGCCGACCATCAACAAGCACTCGCTAAAAAATGTTGATTTTCAGCTGTGGTTACAGTACTATACAGGTATGAAATCCCTACTGAGCCTTCCCCGACCGACGCGCCACCACGTCATCCCGACAGCCATCATCGGCTTTTTTGTGATCGGCATACTCAGCTACGCCCAAACCTCGCCGACCATTAGAAATAACGTCTACGTGGACAACGTGCACGTTGGCGGTATGACCAGAAACGAAGCTAACGAGGCAGTGAAGAACCACCTGGCCTCCCGCGAAGAACCGAATCTCACGCTGGTGATCGACGACAAGCCCTATCCCATCACCCCGCAAGACATCGAGCTCTCGTACAACACGACGCAAGCGGTCGAAAGCGCATGGCATGTCGCTCGCTCAGGAAACCCCCTACGCGGCCTTTTTGAGCTGGCGTCGCTCACGGTCACTACACATCCCATACTGCTGAAACAGACATATTCTGCCGAAAAACTGCGGGGGGAGATCGAGACGATCGCCGAGCTCGTCGATGAACCGCTGAAAGACCTCCGGCTCCATATCGATGGCTCAGGAGTCTCGATATTGAGCGATACGAAAGAAGGATACGTACTCGACCAGAGGACGGCATTTCGAGCAGTCGCGAATACGATCGAAAAAAACCAGACGATCACGCCATCAGTGAATCGTCAAAAACTCCCCCCGAGCGCTACGATGCAGAACGCAGAACGGGCGAAGGAGCAAGCGGAACGCATCATCGAAGGACCCATAGAGCTTCGCAGCGACAAAAATATCTTTACTGTCTCACGAGAGCAGATCGGCGCATGGATCCAGAGCGTCTCAGAGGGTCAGAGTCTCAACGTCGTTTTCGATGAGCCAGCCATCGGTGCGTATGTCACCACGGTCGCGGCAAAACTCGATGCAGAGCCTCGTGCGCCGCGCATCCAAGTCAATGCTGACGGTAAAGTATCCGATTTCGTAACGCCACGCACTGGAAAACGACTTGACCAGGAAAAAACGATTCGTGACATTCTCGCGATCCTTACCGAACGCCGAGACGATACAGTAGACCTAATGGATGAATCAACTATTACGCTGACTGTGGCTATACAAGTTCCTGAGGTAACTGACGGCTCTGCGGCCGAGCTTGGCATCATCGAGCTTATCGGCACAGCAACGACGCCCTTCACAGGCAGCCCTCAGAACAGGCGCTATAACATCGCGAATGGCGCGAAATTCCTGACCGGCATCCTGATTAAACCTGACGAGGAGTTTTCAACTCTGAAGGCGCTCGGTACGATCGACAATACAACCGGATACCTCCCTGAGCTAGTGATCAAAGGAGATCGTACTATACCTGAGTTCGGCGGCGGCCTCTGCCAGGTATCGACAACCCTCTTCCGCGCTACCCTCAACACCGGACTGCCTATCACAGCTCGGCAGAACCACTCCTACCGGGTTTCTTATTATGAAAAAGATGCCGCGGGCAATGCCATCGGTCCGGGCCTCGACGCGACCATCTACAACCCGGCGCCAGACCTCCGCTTCAAGAACGATACTGGCCACACGATCCTCATCGAAGGATACGTCGAGGGCGATCTCATCACCTTCAATTTTTACGGGACCAAAGACAACCGCTCGTCGGCGATAGATGGACCCCATCTCCTCTCAACGAGTCCTGCAGGAGAACCGATCTATGCGGAGACCGATACCCTGGCGCCTGGCGTCACCAAGCAAATTGAGCGCGCGCACAACGGCGGCTCAGCTATAGCGACCTATACGGTCACCTACCCCGACGGCCGCGAAAATAAGCAGGTCTTTGAAAGCTACTACCGGCCCTGGCCTGCCCGCTATCTCGTCGGCGCAGATCCGAACAAGCCACAGGAAGAGGCGCCGACGCCGGACACTGATCCGAGTGCCGTCGAAACCCCGACCAATTGATCACTCGACGGCTGCAGCAGCCTCGCGGTAGCTGCAATACTCGCACCGGGGATTTGGTTGCGGAATACGGGATGACGATAGACACTTCTTCGCCCTCAGGAGAGCATCCTCTATCCACTCTGCGTCGCCCGTATACGGAATGATCACGATCTCAAATTCAAGTTTACCGTCGAATGCTTTCATATCGCGACGGCCATTACAGTAGACAAAGTACCCTGTGTCGGAAACAGTGAAACCGTTCTGGCGGAGCAACCACTGGTAGACCTCCATCTGACGCTTGTAGCTCATCTGCCAGTCGGCATCGATAGTGACCTCGCTCTCCTTGCTCGTCGCTTTGTAATCGACGACATGAAGCTCGCCTTTCGGATTGACCCAGAGGTCGTCCACCGCGCCGGTCACGAAGAAACCGGACGGCTCATGGAGATACTGCACGCCAAAAAAATTCTCACGCCACTTGTCGAGGTCAGGGTGCGCGAAGGGGATCGCATTAATCTTGTACTGTTTCATCAACGGATGCTTTTCGCCCTTCGCCCGATGCAGGTCAAACTCCTTCTTGAGCAATGCATCCACGGCGGAGTTGAGATTGAAAGGAAAGCCCGCCGGCTGCGCTATACCAAGCCTGCGATCAAGATAAAAACACCGCTGACACTGGATAAAATTCTCTATCTTGCTGCGACTCAGCTTGAACGGCTTCGTGTCACCTGGTGAAAAAAGCGATCGCTGTCTCTGGTATGACATATGGGTAGCATTGTAGCACAGTGTGGAAGTGCCCGTCTAAAAATGGCGCTCGGTGCCTTATCTGTCGAACAAAGAAGGGTTGACGCGTCAAGCAGACGCACGCATGGATCGATAGGTGACGATGCCGACGACAAGGGACGCTAGAAAAAGTGACGCTCCGATGAAACACGCGGTGGTATAGGGATTGGTCACGAGTTGGCCGGAACAGCCGACGACAGGAGCGCCCGATGCTCCATAGAAGCTCATCAGTCCACGAACATTATTGAACCAGGCAAAGAGTGTACCGGCAACAAGAAAGTAAACAAGATTGCGCTGGGACGTTTTCGGAACTAAGGCGTTTCTCTGAATACGCGCCGCCCACACGAGGGCGATCAGAAACGCCCACGCGCCCCAGAAGCAAGGCGTCGTCACCGGGTTCGGAAAAATACAGTCCTCTATCTTGAAAAGCGTTCCTTCGTAATTGTAAAAACGCAGGTAATCCTGAACGACCGTCCACCACGCAAAAAGTGTTCCGATAAAGAGTACGCCTGTCTGCAGCATACGGGGCTGTTTCATAGCATTATTCTCATAGCAAGTATATACCTGCTCGCTGAACGCGGCAACACCGCGTGCCAAAAAAAATAGCTGCGAAAGCTAGCCCGAGCGCGGAGCCCCTGCACCACGTGATTTCAGATGAGGCTGCATAATCTCGCGCGCCTGCTCGATGTCTCGCGCAATTTGCCGGGCAAGATCCCGCTCGCTCTCAAAAGCCCTGACTTCGCGAAGATACTCGTGAAGCGAGAATGACGCCTGCGTCGGGCGTTCAGGGAGCTGCACGTCCAGCAGATGCGCCTCGAGCGTCGGTGTTGTTTGTCCATACACCGGCACCGGCCCGAAGTGAAACGCGGCCATATAAACAGCTCCGTCGATATCTACCTGCCCTGCATAAATGCCGTAGCGATACCTAAAACGGGAAGGAATAGCGAAATTCAATGTAGGATACCCGAGCTCCCTTCCTTTTCCCTTGCCCGCAAGTACGGCCGCCTGAAACACCGGACTCGCCGCATTCCGATTCAGAAGTGAAACGCGATAAATGGCATATAGAAGCACCGCAGCAGCGGCATACTGGCTTGCGCTAAGCACCGTATGATAGAGAACAATATCGATAAAAACAGCCGCCATAGGGAATACCAGTTCAAGAATGGTCGCGATGGCGGTTCGGGTGTGTTTAAGGCCCTGATAATAGATCCAGAGCGCGACAAGTCCCGTCGAGAACGCGATGAGCACAAGCTTTATAGTCTGGTCACCGGAAGGCGCTGCAATGCTGGAAACGCCACCGAGCAGCAACGCGGCCGCGAAGGCAAGAGGCACAGTGATAAAAAATCGCAGAGCTGTCACTACGGTCCCTGTATGATTCAAAAGCGCATAACGCGAGAAGGCTGTTGACGTACCCCACGCAAACGCCGCGCCGACGGCAAAAAGCGCAGCGTACATCGTATCGGAACCCGTGGAAAGATCGACGATGCCGTCCTTGAAGGTCACAAAATAGGCTGCGCCGAGTGCTGCGACCGCCCACATCAGATATGGCCGTGTAATGCGCTCGCGAAGCACCACGCGGGCAGCCGCGATCGCGAACAAGGGTTGCAGCTTCTGCAGAAGAAAAACAACTGAAAAAGAAATAAAATTTACCCGCGTAAGCGCGGTGGTGAACCACAGCGTACCGAGAAGGCCGCTCAAGAGACTCACCCAGAGCACCGCGCCCCACTCTCGCGAAGTAAAACGCTCCTTGCGGAATCGGCTGAAAAAAAATGGGGCTATCAGGACCGCGCCGATAGCGTGCTCATACAGTACGATCGTGATCGGGGACAGAGAAAACAAACTCCGCCGTAAGACGCCGTCCAGCGCCCACAGCAACGCGGCGATAATGATCAAAAGTGGTCCTCCGAAACGGATGTTCATCTGCGTTCAATTTCTACGAGCTTAGTCTTTTTCGTCTGTCCGCGGACGATGCGGACCAGTGACGGCGCTAGGTCGAAAAAATGGGCGAGCGCCTTGATCACCGCGTGATTCGCCTTGTCGTCAACAGCCGGCTTTGTCACCAGCACGCGATACGTGCCGTCCTCCTGTGGAATGACGGCGTTCTCCCTGGCTTGCGTGGTCACGCGGACGGAGATGCGCATAGCGTCACGAACGCTTCTTTGAGAGCGTTACCGAATTACCCGATTCACTGAACGTTACGGAATCCATGAGATTTCTCATGAAAAATACGCCCCTTCCAGTGGTCTTCGAAGGATTCTCACGAGGATCAGGAATATTCTGCCAGTCGAACCCCGCGCCTTCATCCGTGATCGTCGCGTGAAATTCCTCTGGCGTAATATGCATGTCGATAGCGATCAGGCTCTCAGTGTCCTTCGGCGCGCCATGCCGCAAGGCATTCGCAAGTACCTCACGAAAAGAAAGTGTCACCGCGTCAATATCCGCTTCGGCACTCCAACCATGCTGTTTCAGGCGTTCTTCCACGACACCCGCAGCTGCGATCGATATCTCATCAACGGGCAACGTCGAGGGTATCTCCCAGCGGTCACCTTGTAGATACTGGGAGATAAGCGCTTCATACTTTGCCAAGCCAGTATCCTCCTCACCTGGTTCTTCGAACGTTTTGTTACTCATAGGAGAATGGTAGCGGAAAAAGAGTGACTGAGCAACTCATAGAGCCTGTTGACTTTCCCCCATCCCGGCTATACACTACGATCTTTCATCGATCCTTACCATTCTACCTACACGCTCAGGGGGGCGACAATGATCAGGAAACCATCGGGTCGAGAAGTGTTTCTCGCGCAACTGAAACCCTACATGCTCGAGGACGAACTGGAACACGTCCACGCAGCCTACGTATTTGCAAAGTACGGACACCGCGCGCAAGTCCGTCAAGGCGGCGATTGTTACTTCGAACACCCCAAGGCAGTCGCGAACATACTGATCCGCGAGCTCTCTGTCAGAGACGACTGGCAGCTCATCGTGACCGCTCTCCTCCATGATCTGCTGGAAGACTCGTGGCTCCTGTCGGAAGATCGTGTCAGGAGAAACTTCGGACGCCGCGTCGCCTGGTGGGTCAAACTCCTCA
>JBBTUM010000181.1:0-3856 GCA_038063795.1 Patescibacteria group bacterium
ACGTATACCGCGTCTCGCCATGACGATTCAGGATCAAAAGACCGCGCCGCCGTGCACGCAGCAATTCGAGGAGTTCCGAGGACAGAATCCCTTTATTGCCAGCTCTGCGTTCCTCGCCAAGATCGATGATCTGTATGTGGGGTTTTTTTGAAGATCCGATCGAACGAATAGGCGCGTGCCTGTCCCGCATCTCGGCCAGCAGACGTATATCAGGCGAGAAGCCAGTTAACAGGAGCGCCGCACCGTACAAGTCGGCGACCTTAAAAATGTGATCAGCGAGATGATAGCGCGGCGCCTGCTCGGCGCGCTGAAATTGCTGATGTTCCGCTTCAATGACGACAACTCGCCTCAGATCATGAAATGGTAAAAAGGCCGCATGAGATGACCCCACGACGACCGGAGATCTCGTACTTGCAGCCCAGACGCGCGCAAACTCATTCTTCTGCTGCTTCGGAGGCAAGATCACGGTCCGGCTGCCGTACCCTCTCTGCCAGATCAGATGCATCACCATATCGCGCTGCAAATGTTCAGGGGTGACAATGAGCGTCTGTCCGTTTCTGATATTTTTCTGCAGAATCGAAGCAAGAAGCGAGAGCATTTCCCGATACGTAGTATAAAAAACGTACCCTGTATCAGGCACTCGCGTCTTGCTGATGGATACGAGGTCAAGGCGCTCAGATGAGCGCTCGCCAGCAGCAGAAGAAGCAGCTCGCGCCCGAAGTGGAGACGACGCCAGAAAACTGTGCAGTACGCTTGCGCGAGATATACAGTAGTACTCAGCGAGCCACATCGCGAGCTTGAGCTGCTGCTGCGTGAGAACAGCGTCCGAGATAGAGTGAATATCTTTCAGCGTTTTCGAGGTCGAGCCAGACGCGACCAGACAGGTCACGACGCCTTCGATGAAAGAATTCTTGAACGGTACGCGAACGACGCTGCCCTCGTGGACCTTGTTCGCAAGAGCAGCGGGAACGCGGTATGAAAAAAAATCGAGCTGCACGGGTAAACGGCGCAGCGGTACTACTTCCGCGATCGTATCAGGTGATGTCATAGGGCGTGTTAGGCGAGGTCCATGACGGCAGTGAGATAGCCGACACCGAGGATGGTCTCAAAACTCAGAACACGCGGCATGCACGTGCGCTGATCGATAATGCCGAGAAGCAGAGCCAAGGGCCGCGCGCCGCACTGCGTCACCTGCGACAACGTCTCGTCCGGAATAGTGAGCAGCGACTGTATATCACGAGTGACAAAAGCAGCGCGCACGCGCTCATTGAATTCCGCTGCCTGCGGCGAGTAGTCAGCGACAGAGCGCCGGTGAGAACCGTGCGCGAGATCCCCTGATGCGATGACAGCAATGCGACCCGTCGAAGTGTTGATATGCCGCTTGATCGCTCGACCGAATGAAAAGTGATCAGAGAGCGATAGCGAACCCGTACCTATCACGACCACTCGCGGAACAGGAAGTCTGCCACGCTGCGTCAGATAATACAGAGGGACAGCGCTGCCATAATCCAGCACCTCGTCCTCGGTCAAGACTATCGAAAGCTCCGTCTCGAGCGATTCTTTCATGCGATAGCCGAAGCCAATATCGCTCGCGAGGCTAATCGGCTCCATGATGTTTCCGTATCTACTGAAGTCTAAAGCAAGTGATGGTCGTTGATTGATCGAATACGCGCGAGACGGCGACGCTGCGTGCGGGGTGATCACGATAACAATATCGACTTGTGCCGCATAAAATTCACGCGTGATCTCGCGAAACGCGCGGACGGTCTGGCGAACTTTCGCGGCGTGCTCGCCACCGACGCCGGGGATCGCGATCAATGGATGCGGCATGAATGCCGCGAAGGCAAGCATAGGGCACCGGTTAGTTGATAACTATCGGATCGCCTAAGGGATGTAAACTCAGAGCTTTATCGCTCGTCGCCACGATATTTTTCCACTTATAGCCAATGGCATTGAAAGCGTCTTCAGACGTGATATGTCGCTTGCGTCCGTTCGAGATCACATATACTTCGGAGTTGGCCCCCTTGACGAGCGTTCCGTCGCGAAATACGACAGGGAACCCGCTCGCGTATTTACGAAGAGCTGCGGAATCCACGACAACTGGTTTTTGGTCGGGATAATTCACCAGCATGATCGCGAGGTCAACGACCGCATACTTTCGCCCGGACTCCACGTAATACACTTCGTTCGTCACTTTATCCTTCAGGAGCGTTCCGACGGGATAGGCGTCGCTGATAGTGATCGGCCGTGCGTCTTCAATCCGCGCGAGCTGGCCGTCACTGACGACTTCCACTTCTTCCGGGTTGAAGCCCAGGGTTCGAAAAACATCCGGTGAACTGATGAGTCGCTTCGTATCACGCGTCAGCAAGTAGATATTTCCGGTTTGATCGCCTTCAAGGAGCGAGTACGCGGCGAATTCGATATCGATGCCCCTCCGAAGACCATCGAGATCAGCCTGTGCGATCGGCACGATCAGTTCAGGATCATAGCGGGAGACCAACGCTAATTCCGAAGTGAAGGCGCGACGCACTCCGTCCTGAATGAGCCACACGCCGGGATCGCCGGGAACTTGCACAATCGTGCCGTCAGGCAAGAGCGACATGAAGTACGTATCCCAGAGCGTCTTGAAAAGACTATTGCCGTGCAGATGCGGCGTATAGTTGTACAGTGCGGCGGTCGCGATATTCTTCGGGGTGATCACCTGTCCGTCAATCGTAGTGGCTTTGCCGGGCTGGAAAAAATACTCCGTAATATGCTCAAAATAATATCTGAACTGTTCCGCCGCGCTATTGATCTGCTTATGAAATCCGCGCCATCGCTCGTTGCACGGCTGATTGTCAAAACAGCCATACCCCGTCGCCCAGTCAAGCTGCGTCAGTTTCGGCGTCTTTTCTTCGACCAGACTTTGCTCCTTTTGTAGAAGTGTCAGCAGGAACTGTGGATTGATATGATGATTTTGAGCGGCGCGGAAGATGAGTTCCGAGGCGGCGACCCGCTCGCCTGTGTCCGGGAGCAGTACGAAATAGTTGCCCAGGTATCCCTGTTTCGACTCGAGAAATCGCTGGATCTGCGACTGACTCATCGATTGATACGTCGTCAGCTGCTCATCGCTCAGAAGATTTTCGTAGTCAACGACGACCGTCTGCGCAAACACCGAAACAGGCAGCAGGAAAACAACCGCTAAAACAATAGTACTCACCTGAGTGCGAAACTTCATTGAAATTGTTGTACTTATGTGCTGTTACCGTTCATAGAGTATATCAAAAAAACGCTCTGTTATCAACGTGAATTGATTTTTTCAATACCCCACGATACAATACGGCCATGCGCCGCATGAGACTGTTCATCGCCATACCTATTTCCGAGGCGATAGGAAAATGGCTCCTTGATTCCTTCAAGGCGCTTGGTGTTCGCCATGAAAATCTCCGTATCACGAAGAAGACCAATTTCCATGTTACCCTTAAATTTCTCGGAGATACGGACGTCTCGGAGATCGATCCGTTGACCAGAATTCTCGCTGAAGTCGCCGAGGATCACGTTGGGGCAGAATTGTCGTTCACACATGGCCTCCTCATGCCGCCTCATCGGCCGCGGGCTGTCGCACTCGGCATACACGCGACCGACGAGCTCACCGCCCTGCAGCGTGCCATTGACGAAGCGCTCGCCGACGGTCGCATCGCTCAACCGGAGCGGAAACAGTATCGTCCGCACATCACGCTCGCCCGGACCCGAGCGCCTCTCTCGCCAGACGAGGAGCGCGCTATCACCGAATGGGCACCCCAGAAAAATTTTTCAGCCCGGCAGATGACTCTCTACGAGAGCACACTGAAACCAGATGGTCCTGTCTATGAAGCGA
>JBBTUM010000182.1:0-1348 GCA_038063795.1 Patescibacteria group bacterium
GGTTCGTGATGATAAGTCCGTCTTTGCTCACGAGGAAGCCCGATCCTCCGCCGACGTCGCGGCGTTCGGTACCATTCTCGCGGTATTGCGGCATGCGGAATTCGAGGGGTATATCGAAGAAACTGTCAAAAGGATCGCTCTCATAGTATTGCTCTACGACGGGGATGTCCTTCGATATGACGACCGAGACGACCGCTGGCGAGGCTTTCTGGACCGCGTTCATCACGAGCGTCTCATGGTCGGTCGCTGGTTCGTACTCTGGGATGACGTTCTGCTGCCCGGGATTTGCGAGCTGCTGCGTGAGTCTCTCCAGAAATCCGACATTGTCGCTCACCAGCGCGTTCGCGCCAAGGGCGATGACGACGAGCGCGCCTGCCGCGCCCGAGAGAAAGCCGATCGCGATGTTTGAAAGTGTTGTGTTGCCGTTCATAGGTTAGTTTTGGTTATAGGTGATCCGGTAAATGACCCCTGCCTTGTCATCCGACACGTACAGAGTGCCGCCGGATTCGATCAGGATGTCGACAGGTCTGCCCAAGGCACCCTCGTCCGTCAGCCACCCAGTGATAAAATCATCCTCGGGTGGTACCGGTTGCGAGGTAAGCCGCGTGGCGCCTTTCAGCGGCATCCCGGACGCATCCAGTCGGTACCTCGCGATCTTGTAGCCAGTAGGTTCGGTCCTGTTCCATGAGCCGTGATACGCCACGAGCGCGTTGTACCAGTACTCCTCTGGCCAGCCCTCCTCAGGGAAGAAAGCAATGCCGAGGGGTGCCGAATGAGCCGGAAGGTCGATGCGTGATGGCGTTTCAAAAGGGCTCATGCAGGGATTACGAATGTAGGTATTTTTATCGAATTCAGCGTCATGGATGTTCTGCCCGTAGCACAGAGGCCACCCATAGCTTTTACCCTTTTCCACCAGATTTATTTCATCAGGTGGCAGGTTATCGCCAAGGTGGTCACGACCCATCTCTGTCGCCCAGACCGAGCCGTCAACAGGATGGCGAGCCATGAAGACCGCATTTCTAAGGCCAGAGGCGAAGATCTCAGGATTTCCGCCATCTGGGTCTACGGCGATGATGCTCCCGCGCCAGGGATTCGATTCAACGCAGACGTCGCATGACGAGCCGATCGAGATGAGCAGCCGCTCATCAAGGAACATAAGTGTGCGCGAGGTATGCCTGCCGCCGGCCGGGAGGTCGATGATCTTCTCGCCGCGGATCGCTGCTCCCGTCGCGGGGTCGAGCATATAGCGCACGACCTGATGCTCCTCTGCGAT
The DNA here is from genome assembly GCA_038063795.1 of Patescibacteria group bacterium. Classification (GTDB taxonomy): domain Bacteria; phylum Patescibacteriota; class Patescibacteriia; order UBA1558; family 2-01-FULL-52-15; genus JBBTUM01. The sequence continues at coordinate 1,274 of JBBTUM010000182.1, forward strand.
GTAGAGCCTGCACGCATCGGTAGACGGCTCGACAGTGTCCGGAGGGCAGTACATCGCAAGACCGTGCGGTTTTCG
>JBBTUM010000182.1:1448-11020 GCA_038063795.1 Patescibacteria group bacterium
ACGCCCGCGAGGATGAGTCCTAGCAGAATACTTGCGAAGACGATAAGAATGATCCTTTTTTTCATGAGTAGTGGTTATTCTATTGTAACATGAAAGACAGGGAATTCAAGAATTGCGCTGTTTTCAACTTTGTATTAAGGTGTGTGGATACGTGAAAGTCTCTCGTTCATCGAACATTGCAGGAGGCCATCCAATGACCGAGCAGGTCCAGCTTTTACCCGAAGACGTACCGGATAGTGTCATTCAGGAGATTGTGAAGGAGCTGAGCGCCATCGGCGATCAGAATGCTGTCATCAACTGCGCGTGCGCCGGACACAGGACGACCGTGCGAGCGATGATCACAGCGGTTCAGCAGCGTACGCCGAAGGGAATGGAGCTCATTCGAGCGCATCTCGAGCTTCAGAAGCGTCTCGAGGAGCTCCGGAAAGAAAAGCCCTGGTGGAAGTTCTGGTGAGGAGGAGACTCAGGCCGCCGAGACGCACAGCGTCTCGGCGGCCTTCTTCAATTTTGCGCCTGATGTCTGTGCGGGAATACAAGAGAGTAAACGATATACGAAAGAAGCCCTATCTGTATGGTCGGTGTAAGCCCAGTACCGAGGAAAGGTATGAGCGGCATCGCATCAGTATACGTCCAACGTCCGGTCTGGAGCGCGTGAACCTCGACCGCGATCGAAAAAAGGATTCCGAAGACGACGAGCAGCTGTGGATATTTTTTGAGCCATGTGTTCGACCGCAAGACTGCTATGAGGACGATGATGACCAACGCGTCTTTCAGAGCCATAAAAAACAAAAGCGCGTGAGTAATTTCATCGCCCTTGAAGGAAACGTAGAGAACGCTGTGCAGCTCCTCCCACGCGAGGTTCAGAATGAACGCAAAAAAGAATGCGATGACGTATCGCTTGATGTATTTGTCGGATGTAGAGTCCTCGCGCGTACTGTTTCTAAATACCGATCTCGATCTTCCATCGCATGGGTATGAACGAGAAATTGATAGGATATGAGAACTTATTTTCCGATTTCCAGCTTGCTAGCCTCCGCTTGATATCTGCGACTAACGCCCCAAGGTCCTGTATCTTTTCCTCGCTCATCTCGATGAATATCTCAAATGGCGCGGTCTGAGCCTGGATAGGCGCGCGTCTCGCGTAGACCGGCACGTCTTCGATCCCTGTCGCTTCGGAAACTATCGTGTGTATCGCTTCGGTAAGAGCCCTGACGCTCGCCTCATCAGCCGCTTGGCTGTAGTCAATGTGTATGACGGGCATTACTTTGCGCTCCGTCTCCGACCCTTTCGCGACTCGAGCATGAGCCTTTTTATCTCCAGCCGTTTCTTGGTCTTGTGCGAGTGGCTTCTTTTGTGCTTTCCGACGCCGGTTCTTCGTTTTGCCATTGCTGTTGATTGTAATGTTTAAATTGGCTCAGGGTGTCATTTCCTCGCCGGACTTCGCAAAACCTTATTGCTGTTGGCCGGAGGCCAGATGAAGCTTTAGCGAAGTCTGGCTCGGGGACAGGGATTCGAACCCCGATACCAAGGTCCAGAACCTTGTGTCCTACCGTTAGACGATCCCCGAAAGATACTAATTCTTATTTTGATCGATACTATCCCGATATTGCTGATAGAGCAAGCGTCGACCTTCGCTTGTTTTCAAAAACCGCTCTCGCCTTTGAGCGTCACTTTTGAGCATATAGACCTCGAGCCCCAGCAGGATCAACGGTCTCTTGTATCGCGTTGACTCAACTTTACCCAGTGAGTGTTCACGGTAACGCTCAGATAGTCTCTCCGTTGAACCTTTGTAAATTGAGCCATCTTTGAGCACCAAAAAGTACACATAATACATACGTCGCTTTTCATGATTATTATACACTATTCTGGATTCGCCCGGGGAGTAACCCCGGGCGCCCGGTCGGATGACCGGGCGATCCCCGAACGGAAATGACAGCTATATTACCTGGCCGCCGCCCATTATATCCAGCACATCCTGTACATCCTTTTCGCCAGCGCCGTTAAAATTTTTGTGATTATCAGTATAGTTTGGATCAATCACACAGTCAATGGTAATCGACTGATTCAGGATACCACCGAGCACTTTCTCAGCGGCCTGCTTGTTCTTGAGCTCGCGGACGGTATTCGCATGGAAGTCGTATTTGAAGCCGATGGTGAGGACCTTGTCATAAAAATCAAGCGGATGAGCGACCTTCAGAAAGATAGCGAGCGAATGATTCACGTCCTTGAGTTGCGAGATGATGCCTGACCAGCCCTTTCGCAGAGTATCCATCTCCTTTGACCCGCGAGCGGCGCGCTCCGTCGCTGGTTGCTGCGCGTTTGCAGCAGGAGCGTCGGTCGGTACATCAAGTACGCTCGGCGATACCGCATGGCAAAATTCGATGCAGCTCATTTCAAGCGGCAGCTGCGGGATCATGGTCGTTCTTGCGCGGACCGTCTCTCGCATGATGATCTCGAGGAGCAGCTTCAGCTCCATTGGCGAGAAGTTCGATGCGATCTTTTTCAGGTTCGCCGCTGTCGTCTCATCGAGGTCCGGCTGATAGCTCGGACCGATCGATCGGTACAGAAGCGCCTGTCGTATGTATTCGACGCTGTCGAGCATGAACGTTTCGATGTCCATGCCCTCGTCGGTCAGTTTATTCACGAATTCCAGCGCTGCTGCGATATCGCGTCGCTGAAGATGTGACATGAGGATCTCCACCTCGTGCCAGGTGCTCTTCGGGATGACGATCTCTGCAAGCTCTACCGTAATGCTTCCTTTTTCTGCCAGATTCATGAGCTGTCCGAGGAGCGACTCGGCGTCACGCATGCAGCCTTCTGACTTACGCGCGATGCTGGCCAATACCGTATCGGGCACCTTGACTCCTTCGTGCGTAAGTATCTCGGTGAGCCGTTTGACGATGAGCTGCTGTGGGATCTTCTTGAAATCGAACCGCTGGCAGCGTGAAATGATCGTTTCAGGGACCTTGTAGACATCCGTCGTTGCAAGGATGAACACGACACGCTCCGGAGGCTCCTCGATCGTCTTCAAAAGGGCATTGAACGCGTGCTTGGAAAGCATGTGGACCTCATCGATGATGAACACCTTGAAACCGCCCGCGTGTATGGGCGGGATGCGTGTGCTCGAGATGATGTTGTCGCGGACATTGTCGACCTGCGTATGGGTCGCCGCATCGATCTCGACGACATCAAGCGAACGGTCGGCTATGATCTGGAGGCAGGAGGGGCACTCGTTGCATGGCTCGGCATCGCTTTTTTTTCTTTTTTCGCAGTTGATCGCGCGCGCAAAGAGCCGTGCGAGCGTCGTCTTGCCAGTTCCTCTGGGGCCTACAAAGAGATACGCATGAGCGAGCGAACTCTGCGCGATCTCGTTCATGAGAGTGACCTTGATATGGTTCTGCCCCACGACGGCTGCAAAATTCTTCGGCCGATATTTCCTGTATAAGACAGACATAGTATGACGAAATAAAAAAAACAGTCCTACGGACGTTCCTCACCGATAGACCGGTTATTCCATGTCCAAAGAGTCGGCCTCACCCTTCCGTTTCTTGGCGCGTGACTCCCCTTTGTCATTTTTAACCAGTAAAGGTTTCTTGATGATGTTTTCAACAGCCGCCCATGTGCTGTCCGCGTCTTTTGGCACCAGTATGACCACCTCGTCATTTTCATCGCCCTTGTAGTAGGTGATGCTTGCAAGCAATACTTTGAACATTTTGTCACCAGCGAGCACGATGTAGTCACCCTTGTCTTGATCCTTCACGAGCGTTCCGATAAGACGCGTCCGTTCGATAGGGCCGATCTGCTTGTAGATGAAGTTTCCCTGCGTATCGATCGTTAATTTCAAAATATCCCCTTCGACGAGCTTTGATTTCGACGCGTAATTCGCGGGGATCGAATATTTCTTTCCGTCCGGTCCGATCATGTTTTGCCCGTCGAACACGCCTTCGATGATGAGACCATCGTCCGATTGCCTCTCCGTACCGACCTCGGAGGCCTTGATGACGTAATCAACAGCCTGGCTTGAGGATTTTCCCTTCAGTTCCTCCAGGATGATTTTCATCTTTTTGAGCTCGAGTTCCTGCTTCTGAATATATGACTCTAGCTCGCGAATTTTGTTTGCGCTGGACATTTTGTTTTGTTTTCAGCCGTTTTTCGCTTTGTATTTTTTATTTTGTAGTGTTTTTATTTTTAACACCCTCAGTATACCAGAATCACTGAACCGGTGGCAAGGGGGTTTTTACCTCAGCCGGAAGACCAGAACGACTCACGATCTCACGCTCTATCTCCTCACGGGGCCTGCCATACCTCATGCGTGAGATCTCCTTCAGCATGAGAATGCGTTTCGGGTCCCCGAGCGGCTTGTATTCAGGCGAGAAGTTGAAAGACGGCGGGCGCGGGTTGTCGCCGAGGATGCTGATGTATGCGTTGAATTTTTCTATGTTCATGACGTCATAGGTGTCGACGACCGGTGCGAATTGTTGAGCTATCGTCTCTGCGTCCTCTACGCCGACGCGGAAGGCGACGATCGTCCCTACGTTCCCGAAAACGGCGTCTCTGACAGCTGTGTCGCCGCGCTTGATGAGCTGAGCAATGTACTGGTGCGCTATCGTGAGGTTCAGTTTGTATTTTCTCGCTTCCGAAAGGATGATCGCGATGCTGTCGGTGATGTAGTTTTGGAACTCATCGATGTAGAGGTAGAAATCTTTTCTCTCGTCCTCGGGCATGTCGACGCGGCTGAGCGCTGCCATGAGAAGCTTCCCGACGCAGACGAGTCCCAGGAGCATGCTGTTCATATCCCCGATCTTTCCTTTGGAGAGATTGATGAGCAGTATCTTCTGTTCGTCCATGACTTTACGGAAATCGAACGAGCTGTTCTGCTGAGCGATGATGGGCCGCATGATGTCGTTCGCGATGAACTGGGTCAGTTTGCTTGTGATGTAGGGGACCATGTTCGCAAGTGCTGCTTCCCCGCCCGCTTTCTGTGCTTCTTTTTCCCAGAAATCCCTGACAACGGGGTTCTTCGCTTTTGACAGTTTGTATCGTCTGAAGCGTTCGTCTGCGAGTACCTTCGAAACCTCCATGAGTGTCGAGCCTGAAGCAGTGTCCTCCATCATCAGAAGCATGGTGTTCCGCATGTACTGCTCGAACATCGGTCCGCCGGTCTGTCGCAGGTCGTATAACTTGTCGAAAATGTTGATCATCTCGTTGATGACGAACGTTTTTTGTTCCGGCGCGTAAAATTCGAGCATGTTCAGGGCGAGGGGGCGGTCGGTGTCAGACGGATCGAAGATAATGACATCATCCGTGCGTTCCTCAGGTATGCGGCTCAGAACTTTTTCGATCAGGTCGCCGTGCGGATCGATGATGCAGACGCCTTTTCCGCGCTCAATGTCCTGGATAGCCATTGATTCGATCAAAACGCTCTTTCCGACGCCAGTCTGACCGATGATGTAGACGTGACGCCGGCGATCGGCATCTTTGATCCGCACATCTACCGTGTGTCCTCGGTAGGTCGCGCGGCCGAGCAGAATCCCTTCCTTCGGCAGTTCCATCGGTGGCGCGGCTGTTTTCGCTTTGAGCCAGCGAATATTCGGCGTATCGATACCTTCAGGCAGATGAAACAGGCTGACCATCTCCTCCGAGTTCAGTACCGCACGCGCTCGTGGCTCATAGTAGCGGTAAATGAAGTTATTGATAATTTTTTCCTGGCTTCCCACGTAGATCGGTTTCAGAGCGTTGCCATACTCATATATGTTGTAGTGTCCGAACGAGTTCATGAGATTCTTCATGAGCAGTTCGGACTGCGGGACGGTCGGCGAGCTGACGACAAGTCTGATGTTCACGTCAAAGCCACCCTTGCTGCATTTTTGTTCGATCGCTTTGACCGCTTCCATGTCCATGGCAGAGAGCTGCTCACGTTGCAGCGGAGAGTTCTGAGAGAGATCTTTTTTTGGGTGGGACGCGAAGGTCGCACCGATCACGCTAAAGAAACCTCGGCCGATCTTTGACGCGGTTCGTAGGCCCGACGACTGGGGTCCCTGGTTCTTGATCGCACGGGACAGTGAGCCGAGTTTGTGCGCTTCATGCGAGATCGTCCTTCCCTGTGCGCGCCATGCTTTCTTCGCCGAACGCACGATGAACTGGACCGCAGCGCCGCTGTCTTCGGGTATCTTGCTCAGCGCCGTTGTGATTCCCTCGAGCGGGTCATCTTCGAACGACTGGTATGTTTTTAGAGGGAAAATAAAATCCCTCCTGAGGATCAAGTAGCCGCCGATGATCGCTCCTTGCGGCCTGAAAATATTGTAGTCAGGCACGGGCTGAAAATGCACATGCGGGTAGACGTTCTGCACCTGCTGGATCAGGAGGTCGGTGAGCGCACGCGGCGTCGAGATGTAAAAGTTGATCAAGCCGTCCTTCGCGATCATCTCGAGCGCAAAGTGATCGGAGCGTCCGTAGAGCCACGAATGCCAGCCTCGCTCAGCCTTGATCGAAGACATCACTGCAAAGAGCGATTCCACATGAGACAGTCTGCTCTTTGCAGGCTGAGGCGTTTTTTGTTTGTCGCCGGTCTCACTGAACTTCGGTATCGTGACCAGATAGATGTCGTGTTCGTAGGCTTTTTTCTGCCGGTTCCTGAAGATCTTCGCGAACACAGCAGCTGTTACTACTACCACGAGTAGTACGAATACCGCCATAGCGATGAGAAGAGTCGTCGGCGTCATGATTTGTAATAGCGCATGATCTTATCAGCCTTGATCTTCGCCTCCTGCTCGATGAAGAATTTGTTGACGCCTGGAAGCGATTTGAGCCAACCGATGATCAGATGCACGATATCCTTGATCCGGGTTGCTTTGTTCCGTATCGCTACCTGGATCTTTTGCGCGGTTGCTTCACCAGCCACTTTGAATTCATATTGCGCCTGTGGGGTCAAACTGAGGAAGAACTCCTGGAGCCCCTCGGCGAGGATGTTCTCGATGGCCTGTAGCTCGTTATCCTTCAGAGGCACTGAAGAAGCTCCTGAGTCTGCTGGTTGTGCGCTTGGCTGCGGCCCTGCCTGCATACGTTCGGTCGCGGTCCCTCCTATCGTCCTCGGTCGCTCTGCCGATCGTTCCGGGGTAGGCGCTTGTTCCGGCGCTGGTGTGGATAGATTGCTTTCCGCTGCAGGGAGTTTTTCCTGGTGTACTTCTGGCATGCGAATATTATACCATTTTTCGTAGCTCTGTGGTATAATTTTCCCGTTGTGAAACTAAGGAGGATATGGTCAATAAAATCCGTCAAATAAAAACAAAACAAGTTCTCTGGCTGCACATCGTGTCGCCAGGAGAGCTTGAAGTTGAGTATCTGCGTGATAATTTCAGCTTTCATCCCCTCGATCTGGAAGATTGCGTGAACATCGCTCAGCGGCCGAAAATGGATGAGTATGAGAAATATATTTTCCTCGTACTTCTCTTTCCCTACTATGAACGTGCGCAGCGCGAGATACGGTGCGCGGAGCTTGATTTTTTTATCGGACCGGATTACCTGATCACCGTGAGCGACGGAAAACATCCGCTTCTGGATACCTTCTTCGACGAATGTTTGAAGAGCGAAGTGTTCCGCGAGCGGTATCTCCATAGCACCCCGGCGCATCTTCTGTATGAGGTACTTCATCGCTTGCAGGCCGGTATTTTCCCCATGCTGGATCATATCGCTGAGGACATCGAGACGATTGAATCGCAGATCTATGCGGGTGCCGAAAAACGCATGGTACGCGACATCCTGATCACCCAGAGAAATATCGTGAATTTTCGACGTATCGTGAACGCCCACAAGAGCACGCTTCGCAAACTGATCAATATTCGCAGTCAGGGCGTTTTCGTGCTCTCGTCAAGCCTTTCGGTGTATTACGGAAATCTGATAGAGCGCACGAAAGATATCTGGGACACGCTCGATATCCATCATCAGAGCATCAGCGCTTTTCAGGAGGCGAATAACTCGATGATCTCGTACAAGCTTAACGATGCGATGAAGGTTTTGACGGCGATATCGGTCAGCGTTCTGCCGGCGACACTTGTCGCGACCATCTTTGGAATGAATGCCACGCTCAATATGCCTTTTGTCAGAAATCAATACGGTTTCTGGATCCTTCTGTTCATGATGTTTTCATTTGTCGGCATTTTGCTTTCGTATTTCAAAAAACGCGACTGGCTCTGACGCCCAGCTCGTGTGTTGCATCCCCTGCAGTTCCATGCTACGGTGCAGCATCCACGTATGAACAATTTTTGGAATTCATTGCCTAGACCGATACTCGCACTTGCCCCGATGGTTGGCGTGACGGATTCTGCATTTCGGCAGCTCGCGAAGCAGTGGGGCGCCGATGTCGTCTACTCCGAGATGATCTCAGCTGACGCTCTCGTGCATCGCGCAGAGAAGGCACATGCGATGATGGATCACGTTCTATCCGAGCAGCCGCTTGTCGTGCAGCTGATGGGTAACAAGCCTGAGGTTTTGGCAGAAGCGGCTCGGATGGCCGAGGCGCGTGGCGCGTCAGGTATCGATATCAACTTCGGATGCCCCGCGCATAAGATCGCGCGGAATTTTTGCGGCGTCATGCTGATGCGGGACCTTGATCTCTCGCGCCGCCTTATTGAAGCGGTCATCTCAGCAGTGAAGCTGCCTGTTTCGATCAAGGTTCGCGTCTCTATTCGAAAAGATCCCAGTAATCCCGCTCGTGGCCATATCACGATCAACGATCTACTTGAGAAGATAGCGGATCTTCCGATCGCTGCTGTCATGGTGCATGGACGAAGCTTTGAAGATTCATTCGAAGGAGGGATCCGCGCCGAGATGATAGCTTCTGTAAAAGAACGCTTTACGAAGGGACCGGTGCTCGCCAATGGAGGCGTTACTGATGTTGAAAGTTCCCGTGTTGTTTTGCAAAAAACAGGTGCGGATGGTCTTGGTCTTGCACGCATTGCCATCGGCAGGCCCTGGATCTTCAAGCAGATCAAAGATTTTCTCGCAACCGGGCAGTATGACGATATGCAGTGGGAAAGTATCAAAGAGACGATCTTGCAGCATGCGGAGCTGTTCGATCGCCACCGAGGTCGTATTCCTTTCCGCGATATGCGGAGGCATCTGACGCACTATGTCAGGTCCAGGGCGCATGCGTCCGAACTGCGCCAGCGGCTCGTGCAGGTCAATGCTTCTCAGGAAGTCGCCTCCATCCTCAGCAGTTACTGATTTTCTAGAAAAAAAAGAAAGACCCCCCACCCAGTAGCAGATTAACTCCTCCGTTCGTACGCCCTGGAAACGCTCCAGGGGCGTAGGTACTAGGTGGCAGTCTCTGTGTTTTGGGCGGGGGGTCGTGTGTACAACCCTCCTTTTAGCGCATGTGGTGCAGACGCTACTACGACTTCTTCGTCCTCGTAGGAGTGGCTGGTGACTGCGGTCGGCGGTCGGCTGGGGGTTTCTGTCCAGGCTTCTCTCCCGGTTTTGGTTCAGACTTCGCCTGAGGTGGAGTCTGAGGGCCACGAGCCACGGCAGCTGCAGTGATCATGTCCGAAAATCCCGGAATGTGCTTGTCCATGTCC
>JBBTUM010000183.1:0-1359 GCA_038063795.1 Patescibacteria group bacterium
TGCGACAAGCGCAAAAACGAGCCACAGCAGGAATGCCAGCGCTGGCGCCACTGTGAGATTCGATCCCAAGGTCTTCCACCAGCGGTCATACCACTCCTTCGTCTGCGGCAGGGTGCTCGCGAGGAATGCCAGCGGCGCAAAGACCAGGATCATCCAAAGGGCGATGATGCGAACCGCAAAGATCAGGGTGATAAGCGTCACGACGAGAAGCGCTACGAGGATCATGATCGCCGCTGTGATGAATATGACGAGATTGCCGGCGAACGAGACAGTTGCTGAGCCAAGGTTGGTTGTCATCGTCGGATTCACGATCGTGTCCAAGCCAAGGGCCGTAATGATGCCTGCCTGCAACACGCCCTTTACCGCCGAGATGAACGTGAGCGTGATAACTTGAGAAAAATCGATGAGAAATATGACGATCGTCTTGCTGAAATTGATGAGAAGCGCCATCATGATGAGCCGTCGCAGATTCTGCCGGTAGTTGATCTGCTGCCACTTGAGTATCGTACTGATAGCGATGATCAAGAGGATAAGCACGAAGAACATGTTGCTGAGGTCGCGCAGAGTTTCCCAGCCGATCGTCACTATCTCAGCATTGGCGAAGTCATTGTATGAAGCGACCTCGATGAGAATGACGACCTTCAGGTTCAGAAGTTGCACGAACGGCCACATGATCCAATCCAGGATCACTGATCGCATGAAGCTCACCAGGTCCGCAGCAAAAACGACGGATGGCACCGCGATACCGATAAGACCGACCCCTGCTATGACGAGTCCGAGTAGTTTCTTTCGTGTACCGCGAAGAGTGCTCATCGATTTATGGTTTCGGGTCCTTGTAGACCTTGATCAAGCCCTGGAACTGTACGAAGCCGTCATTCGGTGTTGTCGGCGAGGGTGGTCTCACCGGAACGCATGCAACGCCCCCGGAACATTCTGCGTCGCTCTCACATGGCCCTCCAGCGACGACACCGCCACACAATTGGAATGCCGTGGTATCGTAGCAGCCGAAACCGACCTCCCCATAGACACCGTTCGTGCACCAGCCCCAGTTGTCCTGGATCATGATGCGCGGTCGGTAGCATGACGCATTCGCGCTGCCCGCAACTGGCGGTAGCGTACAGGTACCGCCGACAGGACAGTCCTCATTGCGGCCGCATTCGACAAGAGGGGCGTTGTCACAGGTCTTGCACGCAAAGGCGACATCGAACGGGTAGACATGTACCTGGTTCCTGTAGCCTTCGCGGCACGCCTTATCAGTAGCCGCGTACTCGAGCGAATCAGGCGGATTCGTCAACGGACCCTTGTCCCCCGGGTTGCCGCACTCCTCAAAATAATTCTTATAGTAGCCGACACGCGATT
>JBBTUM010000184.1:0-11553 GCA_038063795.1 Patescibacteria group bacterium
CATGAGCTCAGATAGCATATCGAGCGACTCTGAGGTGAGAGGGTCTTCATCGGCGGCAGATTCATGCCAGACAATGTCGAGTCCGTAATCCTCGGCAAAATAGGACCAATCATACCCATAGATGGCGAGCTGTTGTCCGGGTATCAGGAGCATCAGCTCAGCGATATTCGCATCGAGGCTTGCGAGCTGCTGGCGCAGCAGACCGAGCCGGTCCTGATAATAACTTCCATGCTCAGGATCAAGCGAGCTCAGATGGCGCGCGATATTTTCTGCGATGATCGGTGCCTCCTTGACCGACAACCAATAATACGGGTTGACCGTCCCGTCGCTTGTGGTCTGCAGAGCGATATTTTCATCCACGGTAACGATGCGGCCGCGGGCATCTTCAGGAATGCCCCTGGTATCGAGCTCATATCCGATCGAAAAAATTGCCTGCACGTCATCATATGAGGCACGCGAGATTATGGCCGGCAATTGCGATAACGCTTCGCCCTCCGGGAGCAGAAGTCGTACGGATGCATGCTCGCCACCGATCGCGCGGACCAGATCATACAGAGGGAAGATCGTCGCCGCCACATGCACACTGGGCGCGCTCGCCGTCCGGCGATTCTGATAGGTAAATACTGCCGCAAGCAGCAGAAGCATCACGGCGATGACCGTGACCGTCAGGAGAAAGCGAATGCTTGAGTATTTTTCGTCCATGTCCGTCATGGTAGCATACTTCGAATACTTTACCAAAATTCTGATTGTCTATCCACGCCTCCTGTGCTAGAATACCGGCCATGTTCAAAACAAAGTCAGTGACCGAGCCACGCGAGGCGCACGATGGAAAGCGAGTACTGATCAGCGCCTACTGGCCATTAGGCCCTGAGAACCATCAGTTTGACATTTGGCTGAGGGAGCTGGGCAGTGAGCTGGAGCGCGTCAAGAACTGGCCGAACCACCGATTCGATCAAAAAAAGTTCATAACTCAGTACAAGCGCCACCTCAAAAAAAAGGTGCTCCAGCCGATACTCGAAAAACTCGCTGAGGAAGGCAGATACAATACCCTGACCCTCCTCTGCCACTGCAAGAAAGACACCGACTGCCATCGGCTGATCCTGAAAGAGTATCTCGAAAAAATGTAGGTTCCTTCAAGCAGGAATCGTAGCAACTACTCCCCCAAACAAAAAAACACCGTAAGAGGTGTTCTTTATTTTCTACTTAGCGCTAAACCACTCACTACGTTCTGGTTTAGCGCATGCACCACGTTCCCACATGCCCATTGCTGCTTAGTTCATGGAATCAGCCATGCATCCGAGCGAAGGAATGCAATGAGTGAGCGAGTGGTGCATGGTACCGGCGGGTGGACTTGCACCACCGACCTCGGGCTTATGAGTCCCACGCTCTAACTACCTGAGCTACGCCGGCGTATTCAAGGTCTCTCGTAACATTTGACGCAATGTCGTTTTGCCCTTCGCTGTCTTGAAGTATCTCTCGCGCCGCATTACATCACGTTCTGCCTCAAATGCTTCATAAAAGATAAGCCGAAATGGAACTCTCCGACGCGTAGATAGATTCTTGCCTGCTTGATGCTCAAAAAAACGACGCTCTACGTATCCAGATCGACCTATATAAAACTTTTTATCGCGCGAGCTCAAAAGAACATACACAAAATAGAACTTCATAATCGCTTTTCCTTTCTTGTGCGCTAAACCACTCACTACGTTCTGGTTTAGCGCATGCACCACGTTCCCACATGCCCATTGCTGCTTAGTTCATGGAATCAGCCATGCATCCGAGCGAAGGAATGCAATGAGTGAGCGAGTGGTGCATGGTAGCGGGGGGGGGATTCGAACCCCCGACCTCCAGGTTATGGGCCTGGCGAGCTGCCAACTGCTCTACCCCGCGTCGCACTATGCTCTGACTTGCGCCAGAGCTACGAATGACGAGCGTATGGTGGATTACCATAGTCTCGCCCTCCGAAGCTCGGACGAAAGCGCGAACGAAAAAGTGCTCTTTGTTTTCCGAACTAATAATCCTTCAGCTTGCGCATATCCAGGTGCTGTTGCATGCGCTCCAATGCCTTTGCCTCGATCTGGCGGATTCTTTCTCGCGTGACGCCGAATTCCTGACCGACTTCCTCGAGCGTATGTGCGACACCGTCGGCAAGGCCGAAACGCATCGCAAGAATTTTCTGCTCGCGCGGCGTGAGATCGCGAATGATATTCAGCACGTGATCTTTCAGGAGCTGCAGCGAGGCGACGCGATCGGGTGTGATCGTCCGCTCATCTTCGATAAAGTCGCCGAGCGTCGAATCTTCGTCATCTTCGCCGACTGACGTTTCAAGGGACACTGTTTCTTGGGAAATCTTAATGATGTGCCGTATTTTGTCAAGGTCCTCACCCATCTCTGCTGCTATCTCCTCCGGCAAGGGTTCGCGACCGAGATCCTGGATCAGACGGCGCTCGACCTGCTGGAACCGGTTGATCGTCTCGACCATGTGCACGGGGATGCGTATCGTCCGTGACTGATCGGCAAGCGCGCGGGTGATCGCCTGACGTATCCACCACGTCGCATAGGTAGAAAACTTATATCCCTTCCGGTAATCGAACTTATCGACGGCACGGAACAAACCGATATTGCCTTCCTGGATCAGATCAAGGAGCGTCAAGGAGCGTCCGGTAAATTTCTTTGCGATACTGACGACAAGACGGAGATTCGATTCAACGAGCTTTTTCCGCGCCTCGGCGTCACCCTTCTCCTTCAGCTTCGCGTACATGATCTCCTCCTCGCCCTTCAGAAGCGGCACTTTGCCGATCTCACGCAAGTACATCTGAATGGAATCAGCGGAGATGTCGGAGAGGTCCATCCGCTTCTTGTCGCCGCCGATGCCGGCCTCGGACAGGCTCTTCGCGGCACGGTCGCCGTACTGCATATCCAGGATCCCTCCGTCGATCGTAATGACCTGAACGCCCGCGAGGTCAAGATCATCGAGAAAATCTTCGAAGACTTCGACATACTCCTCGAGATTCAGGAAAACCTTGCTCAACTCGGTCTCAGTGACGAATCCGCGCGAACGTCCTTTTTGCATCAAACGGTCGAGCTGCTCCGGCTCAACGCTTGTCTTTGAGCGAGCGCGCGATGCTCCTACAAACCGCTGTTGCCGCCCCGACGCCTTCGGGCTGCGCACTGCTGCTTTCTTCGTTTTTTTTGTACGCCCGGGGGACGCCATAATTTGTTTTCGTGGCATATGGAGAGATATCCGCACGCTACACGGACCGTTGTTGTGCTATGACTGAGTAATCACGCATGAGTCGCTCGATGGTTTGCTCGTCGCCTGCTTGCTCCGCGCGACGAATCGCATCGGTAAGCTCATGGAGCTTTACAGAATAGAAGCGATGTTTAATACGAGTGATGAGCTGTTGCAGCTCGGATTCTTGTTCGGCTGACGATAAACTTCCATACAAACCCTCGCCTTGAAACACCAACGCACTCCACAAGGGTAATTCTGTTGGTGAAAGATCCGAACCCAGCTCTCGAAAATTTGGCGATTGGTTCTTAGTATAGTGAATTATTATCTTCTTGTAAAGGTCTCGTGACTCAGGGGCGATCATTTCGGGCTCGATCTCGTTGATGGTCCGAGGCATGAAGGTCGGATGCTGCGCGATAAAACTGATAAGGTGCTCTGCCAGAAGTGAAGTGCTTTTTCTCGGTCCCACGGTCGCCACCTCGTGGTCTGTTCGAGCCGCCGGAGGCTCAGATGACATCGAGCGCACGGTGTCTTCGGAAACGTGCAGGCGCGATGCGAGCTGGGTGATATAGTGCGCCTGTTCGACCTTCGTCTTCATCTTCATGATGATGCTCATGATACGCTGCGCGGCAATTTTCTTGTGGTCCGCCCGTGAGAGGTCGACACGCGCAAAAACCGCCTCGAAATAAAAATCGACGACGCCAATCGACTGCTTGATCGCTTCCTTCCATGCATCTGGGCTTTTCTGGATCGTGTCAGCGGGATCGGACCCCTCATCTTTCAGAACGATGACTTTGACGTTCATATCATGGTCCCAGGCGAGCGTAATACCGCGGAAGACGGCCTGCGAGCCTGCAGCGTCAGCATCGAATGACAAGATGATGTTGTCGGTATAACGCCTGAGAAGCTGCAGATGATCCTGCGTCAGCGCGGTCCCTGAGACAGCAATGGCATTTTTGATGCCGGCCTGATGCGACATGATGACGTCCATATTGCCCTCAACGATGATGGCGTAGCCTGCGCGCTTGATGGCGTGTTTCGCCATATCGAATCCATAGAGCACGGAGCTCTTGTTGTAGAGCGGCGCCTGCGGACTGTTCACATACTTGCCGGCATGATCCTCGTCATCGTAGACGATATACTGAAGCGTCCGCGCCGTGAAGGCGATGACGCGACCTTGCGAATCGCGTATCGGGAACATGAGCCGCTTGCGGAAACGATCGAACGCTTTCTCCTCCTTGCGGATGGCAAGGCCCGACGCGACGATATCGGGCAGCGTGAATTTTTTCTCTATCAGATAGGTCAGCAATGCATCCCATGGCTCTGGCGCGAGCCCGAGGCCCCACGACCGGATGGACTGCGCCGTGAGGCCACGCGAATCAAGATACTGAAGTGTCTTCTCGGACGGTCCGCTCGCGTTATGCAAATGCTGCTCATAAAACTCACGGGCGATCTCATTGATGTCGTAGAGCACTCTTTTCTTTCCTTGGTCAGGAGCAGAATAACCTTTGAGCTGGACCCCTGCTTTCTGCGCGAGAAGTGTCGCGGCGTCCCAGAAGTCAACTCCTTCGTACTTCTGGATGAAGGTAAAGATATCGCCCCCCTCGCCGCAGCCGAAGCAGTGCCAGATCTGCTTCTCAGGAGACACCATGAAAGAGGGGGTCTTCTCCTGATGAAAAGGGCAGAGTCCCTTGAAATTCGTACCTGACTGCTTCAGCGGAACATAATCGGCGACCAGCTGCTCGACGGTCAGTTTTGATTTGATCTCTTCGGTCGGTGTCATAGCGTTCGCGACCATTGTACTGCAAGGCCTTTTTTTTCGCAAAATATCAAACCCATTGGATATGTATATCTCACGGGTTTGACAGGTTCATACGTGCTCGCTATACTACATACTTATTCCCCGTTCTTCAACGCATTTTCACTTTCCCCGTTTTGACGGGCAGATGAAGGAGGGCACATACTCTTCTGGTAGGGAAGGAGCTGAGAGCGTGAAAAACAACGCAACACCAAGGAGGCCCACATGGAACGAAGTGGAAACGACAGGCAGGTCGTGAAAGATGGCGATAGCGTCAGGGTGCAACGGATCGGTGATTCGGGCACTGTGCGGAAGCACATCGACAGCGGCGAAGAATTTCGGATCGTCGCTGGCCTGAAAGACAAGGCACCTCTCCGGCGCAAGGTCGTCGGTCGCCCGGTCGGCGCCACGATCTCGATCACCCATGACGACGTACCGACGCTCCGCGCCGGTGAACGGAACAAGTTCCGGATCAACGCCATCGAGTAACCGTTTCCATCACCCACCGAGCGGCGCACGCTGCTCAACATCCATCCACTCACACGAGGGACACAAAAAAAGCGCTGGTCAGCGAAGAGCGTCGATGGTTCAAGTCCATCCTGACCCGCGCTTTTAAATTTCTATGGGGAACAAAAGACCTCCTTGCGGAGGTCTTGAATGTTTGCACGAAAGCCTTCTCGTTACAGTACTGCTTCCTTAGCAGCCTTCGCGACGCGGAACTTCACCACGGTTTTCGCCGGGATCTGTATCTGCTCACCGGTCGCCGGGTTTCTGCCCAGACGCGCTTTTCGGTTCACTTTCACGAGCTTTCCGATGCCCGGGATCGCGAACTCACCGCTCTTCTTGACCTCGACGAGCGCCATCGAGACAAGCGCATCGACCATCGCACCGGCTTCTTTCTTGGAGTGCCCTGTCTTCTCGGCAAGCTCCGCAAGCATTTGTGACTTGGTCATCTTTGCCATAGCTTTTGTTATTACTTAATTTTAACGGTTGTATTATAGCACGTTCGAAAATGTTGGAAAGGCTTATTTATCAACACCAGAAGCACATCTGGAACAGGACGTCAACTGCGCATCCGGGAGAGGAACCGCATGGCTGACACGAGTGCCGCTTTGGTTTGATCACGCCGCTTCAGCTCGACCTTTGCCTTTGTGCGTTTTGAAACGATCGCCCGCCACGGGATCCCGAGAAGATCTGCCTCGGCAAGCTTGGCCCCCACGGAAACGCCTGTGCGGTCATCAAAGAGCACTCGAATCCCTTTCTTCTGCAGCCGCTCATACAACCGCTGTGCGCGATCGCGGACGATCCGCGCATCCATATCAAGCCCAACCAAGTGGACGTGAAACGGAGCCACGCTCTCAGGCCAGATTATGCCCTTTTCATCATGAAAGATCTCGACCAGCGTGCCCATCAGCCGCGACGGGCCGATACCGTAACAAGCCATGATCACGTGATGCGGAGTACCGGACTTGTCGGCGTAGGTCAGGTCGACTGCTTTAGAAAAACGCGTACCGAGCTTGAAGATGTTGCCGACCTCAATCGAATGGCGCTCGGTGAGTTTTGTCGAGCCACACTCCGGGCATGATGACTGTTCACTGATGATCTCTTTATTGACCGCGACGTGACAGTGCTCACAGAGATAGATCGTATCTTCGCCGACGTGCGATATCGTCTGAAACTCGTGCGAGTACTTACTGAACGTCCCGCCAGAGGCGTACGTTAGCACGGTCCGGTCGCCCAGGCCGACGCGCTCATAGATCTTAAAATACGCCTTCTTCACCTTTTCATAGAATGCATCCAAGTCCTCATCGTCGGCATGGAACGAATAGAGGTCCTTCATGCTGAACTCACGACCGCGCAGGATACCTGATTTCGCGCGCGGTTCATTCCGATATTTATTCTGGATCTGGTACGCGGCGATCGGCAGGTCTTTGTATGAAAAGATATGCTTCTTCATAAGCGGCGTGATCACCTCCTCATGCGACAGATTCAGAACATACTGCGCCTCGCCATGGCCGGTGAGATGGAAGAGGATATCAAGAGCTGCGCGGCCCGTCGCTTCATACGCATCAAGCGGGGTCAGAGCGGGCATCAGGAGCTCGACGGCACCAAGCGCGTTCATTTCCTCGCGAATGATCATCTGGATATTCTGAAGGACATTCAAACCGAGCGGCAAGAACGTATAGACCCCCGCCATCTCTTTCGAAACGAATCCTCCCTGCGTGAGCAGACGAGCGTTGACGCTATCGGCGTCTGCCGGAGGTGTTTTTGATGTCTTTACGAACAACTTCGACTGGAGCATGCGATTAGGCTCGTTCAGATTGTTTGCGCTGTCTCCATCGAAGCAGCGCGGAGATCAGGACCGAGAGACCAAGGCCCTGCAGTATCGTGCCAAGGAAAGCGCTCGCCACCTGTACTTGCACCGTGAATATCGGCTTGATCTGTGCGAGCATCTGAGACACGGTTTCCGCTGCGACCCCGGTCTGGAGCAGCTTCGCCCGTTCAAGCTCAAACGTCAGCTCGAGCCAGCGTGGATTCAGGAATTCGATAAAGACATAAAAGAAGAATCCGATGATCGGTGCGGCGACGAGCGACATGAGAAAGCCGGCGCGAACGCCCTGACCGAACTTCATACTGCCGGCAAGCTCCGTATCGCGCTTCTCCTTTATGCCCTGGTAGAGCAGAACGATAGGGATAATGACGGCTGCATAGCCCGTGTACTGCCCTAACTCGAGTCTCGTCGTATGGAACCCGAGCGCGAACTCAAGCAGGATCCAGACCACAAGGCCGATCCCGATAAAGAGTCCGTATTTGACTTCGATTTTTTTCATAGTCCTATAGTACTGGATTCCATCCAAAAAATCTACACCTGTCGCATACGGTGGCCCGCGTCAGGCGCCGAGGCAACCCATGAACACCTTCACACTGCTCGTACAGTATCGAGCATGAGCTAATGGTTCGCGAACGGATGGATATGAGGCAGATCGAGAGCCTGATGACAGTGGGCGCCGCTCAGAAACGAATAATGGCACTTCGCGAAACTCAGGAGCGTCATGAGTATGATGAATCCAAGCGCCGCAAAAAAAATAAACCCCTTTCTTGACGTGACCTTTTCTCTGTTCATAAAAACACGCATAGCAATTTCTTACTCTTCATTATAGAACAGGCGTCAGAATCGGCAACCAGAGGTCACTTTGTGTGGCCGTAGGCCACCCGAAGTCCACCCTGGGCGGACGAAGGGTGGCGGGGGTTAAGCGATTCGTAAAGACAGGGAAATGCGAGCTAAGGCAAAGGGGATTGCCTCAGGTTTGAACAGGCATCCAGACCATGTTTCATTCAGACTTCTAACTTGAATTGCTCACCTTTCTCGTATGGAAGCCTAATGCGCATATCCCGTATGGTGTCGGAAAACAGAAAGGCCGGATAGGTGCAAAGCGGAATCGTAATGAGATCTGTCGCAGGGTCAATTCCGCTATCTCTGATCACCCAGAAGTGCCTGTGAAACATATGATACAAGGGTTTGCGATCGGTCGTCCAAAATACATCCCACTGCTTCTCAGTGTATGCGTGTTCAGGACGAATACGTATCGTTGCCTCGAGAATCGTAGCCGGATCCGCGTTGATGTTTTTGAATGTGATATAAGGGTTGGAACCGATGACCCGATAACGGCCGGATGACTCTGTTGTTATATCGTTAAACTCCATGTCTCCTGAGCCGAGTTTAATAGTGACACTCGGTCTCTCTGATGTGCTATTAGCGCGGGAAAATGATCGCACGGTACCAGCTGCATCGTCAAGGTCCATAATCCAATAGGTATTAGAGAGAACGTTGATACAGCCAGGCGCATGAGTCCCTTCGACGCCCCGACCGCTCATGATGATGCGAGACGTGTCTATAACGCCTTGCTTCAGGAGCCACACCATATGAGGCAAGCCACGTCTGAATACGTATGCGCCGTACAGATTGTCTGGAACATTAATGACGTACAGCCAGTCGTCAGAGCGTATTTCAGAACGATGCGAGACGATCGCATCTCTGATAGACTTAGCTGATCTTCCCGCAAGAACCCACGGCCTATGATTGAAGACATATAAGGAAAGCAAGACCACGCACATGAGTGTCATTACGATAGCTCTCGCTCTGCGCTGCCACAGAGACAGCCAATAAGCGAAGCCGCACGCAATGGCGATGGAGGGAAGATACAAAAAGCGTGTTGACTCTAACGATCTGCTGAGCGTCCAAAGCACTGCAATCACGGGAATCACGGTGATATAGAAGAGGAGCGCGAAGAGCACTACGGTTGCGACCGTCTTTCGAATAGTTCGTCTGCGGACTGAGAGCCATACAAAAGCAATGGCGGTAAGAGCCGCACCTGTATACACCGCGCATTCGATAGCGAATACGAACTTCGAATATTCTGCGAGACTGACGGGCAGTCGTACTAACGTGGATACAAATGCAAATGCATAGGAATAATTAATGCTATAAATCAAGTAGAGTAGCGGGGATAGCAGCCATCGAGTTATGCTATGCAGATCAATGTCCAGAAATACCGAACGACCGCCCGCCACGTATCCCCCAAACCAAAAACCAAGGATCGAGTGTCGAACGAGAACATATCCGATGCACATGGCGAGACTGAAGCACCAGAGTACGGCGATATGCACCATATTCCTTTTAAGTATCCTGCCACGATTATGCCATACGTGCACCATGCTCAACGCTGCCACCACCACGACCAACGTGATACTCATTTCTTTTGTACCGTATGCTAATATCGATAACAGCGCTATACAAAAGCCCTGCATCAGCTGCCGGATCCGGTTATCAGTTACGGCGGTCGAGCAATAGCGGTGCAGATACAGCAGGTAAGCATACAGTGTTGCCGCGTACCACATAGTTGCCAAAAGATCGGTTCTACCCGCTAACCACGTGACTGTTTCATGATGATTGGGCAAAAGAGCAAATACTATCCCCGAACTTAACGCCAGAAAACGCAATTCGCCAACGAAGCGACTGGTTCGCAGATACATGACCCCTGCCTGCCAGACAATCGCGCTGATCAACGCGGCGGTCGTTGCGTAGATCAAGCTGTTCGTGAGGTGATATCCCCACGGTGCGAGACCATATATCCGGTAATCGATAAGGAATGACAAGTGAAGGATGGGGCGGAAAAAGTCGCCTCCAATTTTCGAAAACAGCATTATCCATAAGTCGGCGAGCGAATGCACTCGTGCGGCTGCATACAAAAACTCGTATTCGTCGGATAAAAAAGGACC
Source organism: Patescibacteria group bacterium (assembly GCA_038063795.1). Classification (GTDB taxonomy): domain Bacteria; phylum Patescibacteriota; class Patescibacteriia; order UBA1558; family 2-01-FULL-52-15; genus JBBTUM01. The sequence goes on from JBBTUM010000184.1 coordinate 10,311, forward strand.
TTGAATGGCGATCAGGCTGACGGCAAATGCAGCGATCCACACGACTACAAAGGTTGTCTGGCTCTTACTCAATAACATACTAATTCATTGTAGCACGGAACTGCTATCGAAATCCTCGCATATAAAAAACCCGCGTTAACGGGCTTTCTTAGTCAAGGCGTTGGACGTTGACATCGCAGGTCACTGGCGGAAGGGGAGGGGTTCCTTCTCACCCGCCACATTAAATTTAGAAGTAAATAATGCGGGATCCCGCAGATTGCAAATGGACATGTGGCGGAGGGTGAGGGATTTTTCGCCTCGCCGCGTGCTCGCGTCTCGTTGCCCAGGGGCAGCGCCTGAAGCTGCGTAATCCTCGCTTCAGTCGGCGCTCTCCGCCCAGGGCGGATCACTGCTGCCCCAAATATTACATTGTCGAATGAGGCGGGATCCCGCACGAACTGGACGCGTGGCGGAAGGAGAGGGATTCGAACCCTCGATACCTTGCGGTATACCCGCTTTCCAAGCGAGCGCACTCGGCCACTATGCGATCCTTCCACCACGCGTCCACTTTCTAATCATCCCTTGAAGGCCAACGGGATCCTCGCAACCGGACAGCCTCGTTCCTCGCCTCTCGGCCATGAGCTCGAGGCCGAATGGTCGTTGCGGGACAAGCAAGCGCACTACCTGTCCGCCGAAGCTCCAAGAGCGTAGGCGGGACCCTTCTACGAGCGTCAAAAGTATAATGACACGCTGCTTCCCTGTCAACGCTGCATTGACAGCACAAATACGGAATGTTATTGTGGCGAATCTAACGGCTCTTTCACTTATTCTATTCCTACGAAGGAGAAGGCGCATGCCAGAGTTCGACAAGCTCATCGCACATGAAGGTTCATTCCCGGTGAAGGTGAACTACCAAGCATCGTTCGCTGAGATGGTCCGGGCAAGCAAACAGACCCGCGTCCATGAGATGGTAACGGCCGAACATTTTCCCATCGTTTCCGGTCCGGACGACATCGTCCTCTCGGTCCATCGCCAGACAGTACTGGAGTCAGGAAGCATCGAGATCATCGCCGCGCTCGACATGCAGGGATTGCGGCCCGCACGCCCTGCTGAGCTGCTCGCTTTCGGAGCGATCTGCACTGACACGGTGCTGAAATACGGCCTGACCATGGCACTCGACGGCCTCTGGTCATACAAAGGCTACCAGACCTGCCTCTCGTTCTGGACCAAACCCAACGAGCTCGTGCTGATCCCCTCCTACTGC